>CAZBNI010000094.1:0-4358 GCA_964493105.1 uncultured Gammaproteobacteria bacterium | reverse complement strand
AGCAACATAAGATGGAATACCAATGGCCTGTGATAAAAGTAAATCCATATGACGCAACTGAGAAGTGCCGCCTGAGAGAACCATGCCTTTGTCCATAATATCAGCGGAAAGTTCCGGTGGAGTTTCTTGCAATACAGACTTAACCGCTTGGATTATACCGGCAAGTTCATCTTGAATAGCTTCAGTAATATCGTCACTTTCAACAGTAATAGTTTTTGGTAATCCCTGAATCGAGTCACGGCCACGCACTTCCATGAACATCTTTTCTTCCAAGGGTAACGCGGAACCAATATTTATTTTTAAATCTTCTGCGGTTCTTTCACCTATGGCTAGGTTGTATTTTTTCCTGATAAATTCTTGGATTGAAGCATCAAATTTATTACCGCCAATACGTGCGGATTCGTTAGCAACGATGCCGCCGAGTGAAATTACTGCAACCTCCGATGTTCCACCGCCCATATCCACGATCATGTGGCCAGATGCGGAACCAATAGGGATATTGGCACCTATCGCTGCTGCGACTGGTTCTTTGATAATATATGCAGCCTTAGCACCCGCTTGCAGAGTAGCTTCAATAACAGCCCTTCGCTCGGTAGAAGTAATTCCTGCAGGAACAGCTATCATGACCTCAGGCCGCAAAAAACGAACCCCACCAAGCGCCTTGTTTATAAAATATTTTAACATAGCCTCAGTTGTTTTATAGTCGGCAATAACACCGTCTTTTAACGGGCTTGTCGCAACGATAGTATCTGGTGTCCTGCCAAGCATCTCTTTCGCCTCGTTGCCGACTGCCATGACTTTTTTATCGATAAGTGAAATTGCAACAACCGAAGGTTCATGGATTACAATCCCACGTCCGGGTATATACACTAATGAATATGTCGTGCCAAGATCAATACCGATTTTTTTACCAAACATAGCTGTTTTTAATAGTCAATCGTAAAATTCAAATCACTACTAAGCTCCGTTGTTATTAGAATACCATTATCTAGTTTCACATTGATATTGTCAATATCACTAATCATGGAATGATTTTTACCCAAGTCAATATTAATTTTTAAGTTATGCGCTTCAGCACCTGCTTGCTTTTGAACAAGTAGTTGATACGTATCGGCTTCGAAAACTTCATTTATAAAATCCGGTAATTTATATTTGAATGTTAATGTTTTTTCTTCATCCGGCTCAATGCAAATGAAAGTTCCGAAAACCGTCTTATTATTTTCCTCGGTTGTTTCCACACTCCCCTCCTCGGTAAGTTTACAATCAACCATTGAACCTGACGAAGTTAATAGTACTGCGCCTTGTGGTACGTATATCCTGGTATACGTTCTATATCGTGTCGTTTTCCAAGTAATCGAACCTTCATTTTTATAGGTCAGGCGCACGTCTGCGATAAAATTACTGCCATCACGCCTTACTTGATATTCTATTGTCCGTTTTACTACGGGATCGCTTTTCAAACTTGCGAGGTTAGCGTCAATCACTGAAAGGTAGTCATAATCAGTATTTTGAATCGCCCCGCCCCAGTTTTCTTTTAATATAAAATTTTGTACATATTCATCCTTGACGTATAATAATATCTGCTTTTCAACAATATCTTGAGTAAATACTTTCCATAAATCAGGCCATTTGCTCTTGGGCAATTCCAGCACTTTATCCAAAATCATACTTGACAGCACGCCTATAATTTCTTTTCGTTCGCTTTCCTCAAGCCCTTTACGCAAAAAACCTTTTTCAACCTGATATTGCAGTGTTTCAACTAAATTATCTTCAGTGAAGGTGAGTCCGTTTATCTTAATGTCGCCTGTTAAGGACAAAAGCGACTGAATAAAGGTAGGCGTAACAGCGACAATTCCGTCAATATTTTGTTCTGATCCACGTTCTTGATGATAAAACCACTCTGCCTTTTCGGCTGTTGTTGGAAAATCTGGCGACCAATTTGAGTCACGAAAAAACCAGCTATAAACGGCATTGTACCGGGTCAAAGGCCACGGAGGTTCTACGGATAAGTAAGCTTCGGCTGGCTTATCCAGATTATACGAGTTATCAGTTTCAAAATGAATAATATCTCCATTTTTTACTTTTAAAATGCCGTATGTTCCGATAAAGCCTCCTGATGGTCTCATTTCTGTATTATTTTGCAATAAAAAAAGGTAGGTTTTTTCTTCAGGATATCCCGCGATTGCAGGGATTATTTGGCTTGCAGAAATCGCTTTGTCGATGGCGTCTTGTAGCGCTGGTACTTGTTCTTTGAGAGGATCAGTGACTTCTTTGATTTTATTAATTAATCCTCTATCTGGTATTTGATCAATGTAGTTTACCGCTTCGTCAATTGACTTTTTTGATTTTTCAAGAAATGGTTTACCCTCAGCAATACTTTTTAGTAATTTGACCGTTTCTTCCTCTGAAAGGCTGCTTAAACCGATATCATCATTTCTTTGCAATGGTGTTACGATATCAATAGCCAAATCATTAATTTGTTCAACAGATACACCAGTCGCAATGCCAGCAGCGAGCAAATTATCAACTGCAGTTATTTGGGATCCAAGCCATGGAATCGTTGATAACCATTTAAATGACTGAAATTCATCATGCGCCGTATTAAAACACTTAATCGCAGAATCAAGTGGATGTGATGCTGCCTCAAAATCTTGTGCAATCAAATTTTCCTGTGCGTCCAGAAAAGCGTCTTTACCGCTAATTCCTTGTTCATAAACGATTGTTGCTGGCTCTTTATATACTAAAAAAAGAATACCAAAAAAAATGATAATAAACAGCATAATCAAACCCATCCAAAGTACCCATTTTTTCTTGAACCAGACAACTCTCGTATCCTTTTTAGTATCTAGTTTTACAAAATTATTGCTTTTCTTTTTTTGTGTTAACATTTGGTCTTTCCCTGCCAATATATTTAATTACATATTTTAGCCATGATGTTATATGAACTCTTGTTTGTTTATTCAGCACACTGACCATCCCCATACTTTTCGCTGAATCCCTGCTGTAATAATGTACGATTTCAATATCTGCAATATAGTATACTTTCCAATTATTTTCCCAGAATCGGCGACACCAATCAACATCTTCAAAGTACATAAAGAAGCGCTCGTCCATAAGCCCCACTTGTTTTAATCCCTCATTTCGAACGATCATTCCTGTTCCGATTACCCATTCTACCGGCATTGTTTCGTTGTGATACCAATCCAGCATTAAATACTTTCGTATGGCTTTTTTCGCTCCTGGCAATTTTCGAAGTATTGTCCGGCGATAAAGCGGGTATAAAAATTTTGGAAACGTACAGGTAGAAACTTGCGTTGATCCATTCGGGTTAATCAATTTAGGGCCAGCAAGACCGACATCAGGATGCTTATCCATAAAATTAACGATACGATCAAATGCATTATCCTGCACTATCGTGGTATCCATGTTCAGCACCAAATAGTACCTACATTCAATAGATTTGATCCCAATATTTACAGCTCGAGCATAGCCCAAGTTATTTTCCAAGGGAATTAATCGAACTGTTGGAAACGCTTCCCGAACCATGTCAACGCTACTGTCCTTCGAATTGTTGTCTATAACTACAATTTTATGCAAGAGTCGGCTGTTTCGAAGATTACCTTGTATTGACTTTAGGCACTGACGCAACAACCCCCGTGCGTTATAATTTACGATAACAATAGATAGATCAAGCATTTTGTTGATTTAAAAACTAGCCTCAATTATAACAAGGTTATTGGTTTTTTTCAAGATTACTATACCCAAATTGCTGTAAGGTTTTACTTGTAGCTGGTAATAAAGTGATAGCAAATCCAAGTATGATTAATAAAATCCCTAGAGGATGATTTAAATAAGGCGTAGTAGCATGCACTATTAAAAGTGAACATAGAGCAAAAAGAATTCCTACAACCAAAACATATATCATTTGATTATTCGTGTTTTTTAAAACCATTATTCCACGTCTAAAAATTTGCCAAATAAAGAACATATATGCCGACAGCCCAATTATGCCGATTTTAACTAAAATATCCAGATACCCCCATTCAAATGAGTACGTGGTGTACCAACCACCATTCGCGTCCTTGGTCCTTGGATCAAGTGTCTGGTAACTAACCTCCGTCGCAAATCCCGATCCGATGATTGGTTGTTTCATAAATTGAGTCGCCAAAGGATCTAGTAACTCAAATCTACTTTTTAGTGCTGCTTCTTCCGTTGAACTGATTCTTTGTCGAACCAAACTAACGGTAGATATGCCGCCGCCACCGCTTCCAGGAAGTTGAATATTTACCAGTCCGCCGATAAATCCCAATTCTAAAATTGCAACACCTATCATGACGCCAATAATAACAGCAATTTTT
>CAZBNI010000093.1:0-4379 GCA_964493105.1 uncultured Gammaproteobacteria bacterium | reverse complement strand
GGTTCTCGTACCCTCGGGAAAAATACCAAATAATTCCCCGTTACGTAAAACTTTATAAAGATTTTTATATGCCTCCTCCTTATTCTTAGATTTTCGATCAACTCGAACTTGTCTTGTTAAACGAAATAATAAGGACCACAATTGACTACTGTAAAACTTTTCTGCTGCTAGAAATGAAAGGTCTCTACCAAGAATTGAGGAAAAACATAAAAAATCCAAATAACTTGAGTGATTAAATGCGATAATTGCACTACCATAGTTTGGAATATTTTCCAGACCAGAAACGCTTCCTACCCATTTTTTAAAAACTCCTCCTATCGTTTTTCGAATTAAAGGGTAATAATTCATTTTTTTACTTTTTCATAATTTTAACCAAACTATAATAATCAACCCGAATTATTAATAAAAAACCCTCAATTCCTCCAAATCGGGCTCTGTTTTTTTATTAAAAACATGGATTTTATATAGTTTTTTCTTTGTATTTTTAGATATTTATATTGTAGCACAAAATCGCCTTTTTGAAAAGGGCTACTACTAAAAAATTTTTCTTACTCCTTCATTATCCTTTCTACAGACTGCTTATACAAAAGCGCATTCGCGATTGCATTCGTTATCTGTAATTGCATTTTGGATAAGTAATCAATATTATCAGCCGTAAAAGCTTCGTTATCTTCCTTTTTTCCAAAAAAGAAAACACCAATTAACTCCCCTTTCTCTCCAATAGGCAGTAGCAATCCAACATCTTTTTGCTCTAGTGCTTTTCTGATACTTTCCAGTGTTTTCTTTTCACCCTTTTTCAACTCCTCAATCTGATATGGAATCTCCTCAGTAATAACTATTTCGGTTCTGTCGTTAATATATTGATAAAGGGAATCGTTTTAAGGATAATGAAATTTCTTTTTCATTAGGATAGCAATTTTCAAGTCTGCCAAATTGCCTATTAAACCAAACAAACTGAAGCCAATTAACATGAAATTGTTCTTTAAAATGCTTTTTTATCTCTTTTAAAAGCTTTTCAAATTCAACTTGGGACAACAATTGACTCTCTGTTTTTTGCAACTCTTTTTGTAATAGATATTGCTCCTGATTAAATACATTTTCGCAAATTGCAAAAATGAATTTCCTTAATGGCTCAGTTAAAAATGCAATAACTAGTATGACCGACACAAGAGTCGCAATTTTAAAATCTTTTTGGTGATTTATTACATTATCTAGAAAAAAGTAAACAACCAGTCCAAATATTAAAATTATAATTGATACTGAAATCAAATGTATCACACCCTTACGTAATACTACCCTAATATCCAATAAACGATATTTAATAATTGCCTAGGTTGTGAAAAAGATAAATGGCAAAGTAAATAATGAGCCAAGATACACAAAGCTTGAGTTTTTAAAAACTACAACCATGATAAAAGAAAAAAATACTTCGCCAGCATACATGAGCAATATGCCGTATACAAAGTATTTCAGTTGAAGTTTTACTAAGCCAGTAACTCGTCGATAGCGCTTCAGGGCAATGACAATTGAACTGATGATTGAACCTAGCGTGATTATTGCAAACAACACAATCCCGGGTGCAGCAACTGGTAAATGCGCACTGCCATCCTTAAACATAATTACATCCGAAAAAACAAACGGCGAAAAACATACTACTACTGAAACCAGTCCTATTGCAATAATCAACACTATCCATTGTTTTTTAATGGTGAAAGCTCTACTGGAAAATGTAATGCTAAATAATAACACCACGATTGCCTGAGCTGTTACCAAAGCCATAACAGATCTCATTAAGACAAGCGCGATTCCACTTTCTTCTGATACCAAGGCAAAATAATTTGTAACAACCCATGCAAAAATAAAAAAGCAAAATAAACTAAAGAGCTAATGAGTCCTGCTTCGAGGTTTTTTTATAAATACAAAAATCCCCAAGCTGAGATTTGCTATTGCAACGATGATTGTAGAAATTTCTAACATATACTCACCTGTTAAATATTAATAACCATAAACCAACCTCACTTCTTCCCCCTAAATTCTTCATCCTTTTGAATAATTTCTTCAAGGAAACTTCTCAAAAAATCCGCTTTGGTTTTTTTCATCTTTTTAGATTTCCATTCCAAATAGCGTTCCATGGTTGGGGTAATGCGGAGCGTAAATTTAATTGTAGGTTTTTCTTTAATCCCCTTTCCTGACCCGACGTCATTGATAAAATCCATCACTTTTTGCTCTAGATCTTTTTTACTATACTGCTGGATCTGAATATTCGGAGGTGTATTTTTTTTGGTTAAATAACCGCGCGCGACTGTTTCTGGCGTGCCTTTTTGGTATAAGTACAAAAGCGGCTTTTTCTGAGAAATTGCGTATGCCAATAAATAGCCGATTTCCTGGTCTTGCTTCGACGCTTCAATAACAAAGCAATCCATTTTATCCAGCAGTATTTCGCCGGATTCATTCATTCTTTCTAGTTCTTCTTTTTTAAAATCAGCGTTGTTTTCATCGTTTGACGCGACTACAAACACGCCGGCAGAGCGCATCACTTCAACGATTTGTTGATAACGCTCGTTCAGCTCGGTAGTTGATACTAATTGTGAGAAAAAGTAAATACGCATAAATGAATTCATCAATCATCAATTTCCCAAATTCCAGACAATAATCAATTGCTAATGAAATAATTATCAAATTTATTTATTAATTATCGAGGAAAATATTTTAAGTAATTCTGTTGACTCATTTATCAGTGGTTCTGTTCTATCCAACATCTTTTCTTCAGACTCGTTAATAAGGCGTAACCAATATCTTGCTTCCTTTACTTCCTTTAGACATATCTTGATTCGATGATAAAAATCTTTCTTACTTAATGCTTCATTTGCTTCAATATAATTCGCGCCAACTGAACCCGATGCTCTTATTACCTGATTTATCAAAGAAAAATTTATTGAATTTTTTGGCACTTCTTTGCAGCAATTCAGCACAGATCGAGCGTATTGATACGTCCTATCTTCAAGATCATATATTTTAACTTGTTGACTATTAGTCATTGATACTTGTTTGATAAATTGTTATTTGGTGTTTGGAATTTCGAAAACTTGAGCTATAAGTTTTCGCTCCACATCATTATTCGTATCTTTCCAAGATCCTTTGTCTGCCCCAAAACCCACATGAATTTTGCGAAGGTAGCTTCAAATGTCATATCGTTTACCAAAATATATTCGCGCTTTTTTTTCTTTACATCAAACGCATGCGGATTATGGGCAAGAATCGGTACCTTTTTCTTATACGCTTTTTCCAGAATGGGCTTATACGTATCCGGAAAAAGATTAATGTTAAAACTCCTGATAATAATACCTTTACACCCTTTGGCAATAAGCGCGTCAAGAAGATCAGGCCCTGCTCCCGGATAGAGCTGCAACAAACAAACGTGCTCCTCAAGCGCGTCAACCAATTGGGGTTTTTGCTTGGACCGCGTATGCGCGCTCTTAAAAAGTTTGATTCCGAAATCCACCTTTCCCAGCACGCCCTCTTTATCCGCGTCAAAAAAATTAAAAGAAGGCGCGTCGCTTTTTATGGCATGGGTGCCTTTGACCAGCCTATTGCCGAACATAATCGCAACTTCTGCGATGTCCATCGTCGCCACCTGCACTGCGTTGATCAGGTTTGCCTTCACTCCTAGATTTTTATAATTAGAAATCACGCCGGACAAATCCTGCTTATCGCTTTCGGTAACTTCTTGAGATAATGGCGAGCCAGTAAAAATAATTGGCTTAACTATCGGCTGCAGCATAAATGACATCATTGCGGTGGTATACAGAATCGTGTCAACGCCGTGGACAACCACAAAGCCGTCGTACTTGCTGATACGCTGGTGGATTTCACGTGCCAAGCGGGACCACAATGTCGGCTCAATCTCTGACGCGTCCCCGCCAAACACATACACAGGCTCAACGTCCGCTATCAGCTGCAACTCAGGAACCGCGTCCATCCACGAGCGTATGTCTGCGGTAGTCTGCACTGAAATGACTTTTTCGCCCGCAACCAAAGCAGACCCTCCGGAAAACAGCAAACAAATTTTTGGTTTTTTACTGGACATGATTACTTAATTACATACGTCATAATGATTTCTCTCCTTCGACTACGCTCAGGATCGAAATGACAAAGGCAGACTGTCATCTCGAACAAAGTGAGAGATCTTTACGATGCCTATTGCCATTCCCTAGATAACTCTTTCCACTTTGGATTCATCGAACTGACTAATATTCTTTTCTTCTTATGGGACCACTTCTTTATTTGTTTTTCACGAAAAAGTGCGCTATATACATCGCTGGTTATTTCATAATAAACCAATTTATGAATGTTATATCTTTTTGTAAAACTCTCAACCA
>CAZBNI010000092.1:0-4472 GCA_964493105.1 uncultured Gammaproteobacteria bacterium | reverse complement strand
ATAATTAGCGTGGCAATTGGCACCTTTATCTACCATTTTATCATCGCTATCATTACGTATACAATATTTATACTTGGTTGGAATGATATTCGTATGTTTATAAACAGTAATTATTTCAATTTCCTACTTATCCAAATCATTGTTCATTCACTTATTACATTTATTTTACTGATGATAATAAATATCGTTGCGAAGCGCGTGAAAGCAACGTTTTTTATCAGTGAAAAAGTATAGCTTTATGGTAAAAGATCCATTTGCAATCGACGTTTCAAAAAAAAATAAAGTATCGTCAAAAGACGGGAAAATTCAGTGGGTAGAGGATTCACATATCAGCAATGATGCCGGTGAAGGATATGTGAAATCAAACTTTGAATCGAAATACCTACGATATTTTTTGTTTTTGACAATTTTATTTTTAGCAGCGCTTTTAAGCAGAGTTGCATATTTGCAGGTGATAAGAGGTGAGGAATATCGCACCGCAGCAGAAGAAAACCGGATTCGAATTACAGAAATTAAGGCCCCGCGTGGTATTATTTACGATCGCAATGGGAAAGTATTAGCACATAATATCCCCAATTTTACGTTGCGTTTTACTCCCGCAGATTTTCCGGATGATCAATATGAGAAAGATATTATTATTCAGGAAATTGCTGATATTTTACAAACCACTTCGGAGAGCATTAACGAAATCATCAATAAGGAATCTAATTATTCATACCAATCAAAAATATTACAAGATCACATACCATATAATCAGGCAATCCTTCTAAAAATTGCCAGTGTTGAATACCCAGGCATAACACTGGAAGCGACCACATTTCGTGAATATCTTGCTGATTCTTCATTCGCTCATGTATTAGGATATATGGGCAAAATTACTGATAATGAATTAGGGGATACTGACTATTCTCTTGACGATTATCTTGGTAAAGCAGGAGTAGAATTATCGTACGAAGACAAGTTACGCGGTACTTCAGGGCAAAAAGAAATCGAAGTTGATTCATTAGGCAAGGAGAGTAAAATTATTGCAGAAACCAAGCCCTTACCCGGCCAAAGTCTAACATTAACAATTGATTATGATTTGCAAAAACTATTGGGGGAGTTACTAACTGACACTGTTGAGAGCAGTAGACAAATCACTGGTGCCGCAGCACTGGCGATGGATCCACAAAATGGAGAAATTCTCGCAATCGTCTCAAACCCTTCTTTTGATAATAACGCTTTCACTCTTGGTATCACTCGGGAAGAATATGAAATAATTATTAATGATCCACAAAAACCACTTTTTAACCGGACAGTACTTGGTGAATATCCGCCCGGATCAATTATAAAACCACTTATCGCGCTTTCAGGGCTTGATAAAGGTATTATCAATGCGAATACGTCATTTATGAGTACTGGTGGAATACAAATCGGACAATGGTTTTTCCCAGATTGGAAAGCGGGCGGACATGGTTCAACAAATGTTACAAAGGCTCTCGCAGAATCAGTAAATACCTTTTTTTATATTGTTGGTGGTGGCTACGAGGACTTTGCTGGTCTTGGCGTTGATACAATCAAGGAATATTTGGAGAAGTTTAATCTTAATACACAAGTTGGAATTGACCTACCCAGTGAAGCGTCTGGTTTTTTGCCAGATAAAGCTTGGAAAGAGGATGTTAAGGAAGAACGATGGTACATCGGTGATACGTATCATTTAGCCATAGGACAAGGCCATTTATTAGTTACGCCATTGCAAGTTGCGAGTTATACTGCAACAATTGCTAATTACGGAACCTTGTATAAACCACATTTAGCGAAATACTTTTCAAATCCAAAAGGAGAAATAATTACAAAAATTCATCCAGAGGTGATTCGTGAAGGGTTTATTGGAGAAAACCATTATGCGACCGTTCGTACAGGTTTACGAGAGGCAGTTTTATCAGGAAGCGCACAGGCCCTACGTAGTATGAATATCGCGGTTGCAGGAAAAACCGGAACAGCGCAATTTGGCTCTGATGGGAAAACTCATGCTTGGTTTACCTGTTTTGCACCATATGAAAACCCCACCATAGCACTTACAGTACTAGTTGAACAAGGCGGGGAGGGCCATACCGTTGCCTTACCAATTGCCAAAGCTGCTCTTGAACATTGGTTTAAAAGTGAGGAAGGGTCTATTGAAGAGTAACTCTGTGGATAACTCACTTGACAGAAGCACGTAATTCTATTAAAATTACATTATAAAAGCCATAGCAAACGCTTATAGAGCTTATGTTAAGGTAGGATTAGGAATAAAATTTGGGAACACAACAACTAAGAGGCTATCGTTTCAATAACGACGTTTTTTTATTGAGCGCTCACATAAAACATTTATGGATGAACAAAATACATTTATTACCGAAGCGGGCTTGGGAAAACTTAAACAAGAACTTGACGAACTCAAAGGTTCACGAAGAAAAGAAATAGCTGAACGTATTCAGGAAGCTAAAGAGCTTGGTGATCTTTCAGAAAACGCAGAATATGCTGAGGCAAAAAATGAACAAGGTTTTGTAGAAGGTAGGATTCTAGAAATTGAATCCATAATAAGACATGCAACGATTATTAAGCAGGACGCAAAAACAAGCGATACTGTCACGGTCGGTTCGAAGATAAAAATCAGAGACGATAAGGAAACAAAGGAATATTTCATTGTTGGTTCAAGCGAGGCAGATCCCTCAAAAGGTCGCATTTCAAACGAATCACCCATTGGACAGGCCTTTATCGGCAAAAAAATAGGTGATATTATCGAAATTAAAGTACCTCAGGGTTCAAAAAAATTCAAAATTGTGGCAATAGTATAAGAATAATCTATCCTATAGAGCACTAGCACCACTTAGTGAGTATTTTGTAATTGCGTTAAAACACCATTTCTGCTAGTATATATGCATAAATAAGGGAATTTTTGTATGTCTCGACTTGAAGAAGAATATAAATCTCGAAAAGAAAAAATCGAAAAAATCGAATCAAACAAGGTATACCCAGCACAGGTTAAACGAACACATCATATTAACGATGTGCTTGTTGATTTCGAATCACTAAAAAAGAATAATGAAGGAATTTATATCACAGGACGCGTCCGCTCGATACGTCTTCATGGGGGTTCGTGTTTTATTCATGTTGAGGATGGTTCTGGCAAAATTCAGGCTTATGTTAAGCGCGATACTGTTGGCCAAGAACAATATTCTTTTTTTAAAGACATGTTTGATATAGGTGATTTTATTCAGTTACGGGGTACTTTGTTTACGACAAAAAAAGGTGAAAAAACAGTACAAATTAGTAACTTCAGTTTACTATCAAAAGCTTTACTGCCGTTACCCGAAAAATGGCATGGATTGTCAGACGTGGAAATACGGTATCGCAAACGTTATCTTGATCTAATCGCAAATTCTGGAGTAAAAGATATATTCCAAAAACGTGCACAGATAATTAAATCAATAAGATCTTTTCTGGATCAGCGAGATTTTATTGAAGTAGAAACACCGATTTTACAACCAATCCCAGGAGGAGCAAATGCGAAACCTTTTATCACACACCACAACGCGCTTAACACTGATCTGTATTTGCGGATTGCGCCAGAACTTTATCTAAAACGATTGATTATCGGGGGTTATGATAAAGTGTATGAAATTGCACGATGCTTTCGTAATGAAGGGATAGATCGTGATCATAACCCTGAATTCACGCAGGTTGAGTTTTATGCTGCTTACTGGGATTATCAGAGAATGATGGACGAAACTGAAAAATTAATAAAGAAGGTTGTTTATGATTTATATCAATCGCTGCATATTACTTATGAACAGCATAAAATTAATTTCACTCCACCATATGAGAGAATTACATTTCGCGACGCAATTCAGAAAAATACAAAAATAAATATTGATAAGCGATCACTTTTCTCGGCAGCTAAAAAAATTGGTGCCGATGTAGCCTCCACCGATACAAAGGCAAAAATTCTTGATGAATTATTTAAAACATTTGTTCGTCCAAAATTAGTAAAACCTACTTTCATTATTGATTATCCCATTGAATTGTCGCCACTTGCCAAAAAGAAAGAAAACGATCCGCGCTATGCGGAACGATTTCAGCTTGTTGCTGCGACTATGGAATTATGTAACGCATTTTCGGAACTGAATGACCCGCTTGATCAAATGGATCGATTCAAATTACAGGAAAAGATGAGGTCAGCTGGTGACGAAGAAGCGCAGCGGATTGATGATGATTTTATTGAAGCCTTATCCCATGGTATGCCTCCTACTGCCGGAATTGGAATTGGAATTGACCGACTAACTTCATTGTTAACGAATACACACAACATAAAAGAGGTTATTCTTTTCCCAATATTAAAGCCTTTAAACAATGAATCTTGATCGCGAGAAAGCATTGGAGCTGCTAAATTCTTTTACAAAGAATAAAAATCTCGTAAAACATATGCTGGCTGTTGAAGCTGCTATGTG
>CAZBNI010000091.1:0-4548 GCA_964493105.1 uncultured Gammaproteobacteria bacterium | reverse complement strand
TCCGGATCGGCTTTGCTCCAGCAGTCCAGAGCGCTACTTTGTCCCCTGAATAGTAGCTGAAAAGCGACATGACCATTGCCAGAATAATGCCTAAAAAAACCATTGAATAACCGTATTCAGAAACAGTTCCAAACGCCCATCCAATAAGCGCGATGATGATGATAAAAGTAATGATGAGTACGACTGTTTTACGTTTGTTTTTTTCGATTTGTGTATATAAGGTCATAGGAATCTATGTACGAAAGGGCCGCTAAGAAATAGTGGCCCCATAATACGCATGTTTATTTCAATTTGAAAATTAAAAAGAAACTTTCACGTTTTCTTTTTCACCTTCGTCAATCTCGAAGAAATCATATGCTTTAAATCCCATCATGCCCGCAAGCATATTATTTGGAAATACTTGAATTTTCGTATTAAAATCCCGAACGTTTCCATTATAAAATCTTCGAGCTGCCTGAATTTTATTTTCAGTATCCGATAACTCATCTTGGAGTTTTGCAAAATTTTCATTTGCCTTCAGTTCAGGATAGTTTTCCGCAACTGCAAAAAGTGATTTGAGCGTCCCAGCGAGCATATTTTCTGCTTTGCCTTGTTCTTCTACTGTTTTTGCGCCCATTGCTGCTGTGCGAGCTTTTGTAACGTTTTCAAAAAGCTCCCGCTCATGTTTCGCGTATCCTTTGACTGTTTCGATTAGGTTAGGAATCAGATCATAACGACGTTTGAGCTGAACATCGATATCTGACCATGCTTCATCAGTCTGGTTTCGTTGTTTGATAAGGCTGTTATATACGCCTATGAGCCAGAATATGATAAACGCTATCGCAACTATGATTACCCATCCGATTGTACCCATATGTTTTTTATTAATTATTTACTATAAATATATAAATGAAGTTTTTTAGGGAGTAATCAAAAGATTGATGCTGGCTGCCTCGATTTCGTTCTGACCATTTATTTCCCGGGTGGATTTTATGACAATTTGTTGGCCTGGCTGGAGATCGTCGATTGAAATTGGTTGTTGGCTGTTGGTTATTTGAGTGTTTACGGATTTGGATAAGTCCCATTTTAATATTTCTGTATTCGGAAAGATTAAGGCTGATAGTTTTTTGGTAGTCACTTCTCCGTTATCATTTTTTATTTGCGTACTGAAAACGATTTTGGAATTTTCTACTGACTGGATTTCTCCGGTTAAGCTGTAAATTTTAGTACCAAGCACTTGCTGGGATTTGTTTTTTGAAACATCTATAACAGGTATGGATGATTTGTTTTTTGAACCCTCGTTTTTTCCTACAAAAAAACTTACTAATCCGATCGTGACGACTAGCATCATGATGATGCTGGCACCAAGATACGCCAATTTAATCTGTTTTTTAGGTTTGCTCTTAACACCCTTTATTTTATTTGACATTTAGGGTATTTTTATGTTAAAATTAAAAAGAATTTTTTGTTAAATATATCTTCAGCACATTAATTATTGTGGAAAATCATTTTTTTGTCAAATGAACTATTTTAAGTAATTTTAAAATAATTTTCCAATTAATTAGTTTTTATCAAAGTGAAAAAAAAGGGGACAATTAAAATTCTTAAAAGAAAAAGGGCTTTTTTTAGCCTGTTTTTTTGTTTTTTAGCTATTTTTTTTATCAGCCAGCAAGCCAGAGCGGGTGACGCCACCGAACCTACCGCTGCGCCGCCAGAAGACAACATGCCTTTGTATCTTAATATTGGCGAAGAAGATCAGGTAAAACGTGGTTCCCTACGTTTGGGTTCGGACGACACGTTATCTCCGTATTATTACCAATTGGAAGTTTTTGGCGACGGAGCAGCTACTACTGATTTAACGGCTGAGAAGAACCTGAAGGTCAGAAGTGAAGGTACTGCCTGTGCTGAGGATGCGGATTGCGCCGTTAACGAGTATTGTTCCTCCGGCAGTTGCCATCAGGATATACTTTTCGTAGATTCTGAAAACGACAAAGTGTGTATTGGCTCTTGTTTGAATGTTTCAGGCAGTAAGGTAGAAATTAGTGGTGAGGTGTCACTGGAGGACAACGCTTTATATAGTTACGGCGAGACAGAAGCTGTTTATGCCAGCGGTTACACCTATGGCATACAGGGAGTATCTTTTGGCGTTGATAATATTGGTATTCGCGCTGTCAGTGTATTGGACACCGCCTTGGAAGGCGTGAATACAACAAATAATTATAGCGCTGTTTTTGGCAGTAGTGATAATGGTTATGGTATTTACGGGTTAAATATCAATCCTTATGGTTTATGGTCGGGGTATTTTGACGGTCCGGTTCTGGCAAGTCTAGATATTAGCGGCGCGAAATTTTCCCCGACTAAATTACAGTCATCTTTGGTCCCTTTTACTATCGGCCAGGAGGTAATGAGTTATAATTTTGCTAATGCTGAGGTAAAATATTTCGACGGCACTTATCTGTGGTTAGCCGAGACAGGCACGGGTAATTTCTTAAAAGTTAGGGCGTCTGATGGTTTTGAAATTTTTAAAGAAGAATTGGATCCCGTCAATCCCGGAGAGATAACAGAAATTATATTTGACGGAAATTATATTTGGATTTCCTTGAATAGCGAAGACGATAACCAAGACGGGGTTTACAAGATTGAACCCGTATCAGGAGGCGTTGTTTGCTCTAATACCACGATTAGTAATCCGCAGGGTATAGTTTTTGACGGCCAATATTATTGGATAACCGCCAGCGGCTCAAATGAACTTATTAAGATGAATAACGCATGCGATGAAATAATGATATCTGAAAGCATGGCCAGGATTGTAATTTCTGATGTAAATAATTCTTTAGGTAAAATAATTTATAATGGCAGTTATCTTTGGGCGATATCCAGTGAAGAAAATATGATTGTAAGTATTAACCCTTCTACGGGGGACGCTGTTCGTTGGAGTGGTTTGGTTGATGACAATCCTCAGGATATATTTTTTGATAATTACTATTACTGGGTGACCGGCAAGGACAATGATTCAATAACCAAATATTATCTTTCAGATGATAAGGTTTGTTCGCAGCTAAATAGCGGTAGCCCGGTATCTTGTCAGACTGATGCTGATTGCGGCGTAGGAGGTTTTGGCGCGTGTTTATTTGCCGTGCCGCAGACTTTTGGCGTTTATGATATTGGCAACGAACCGTCCTATATAACTTATGACGGGACTTATATTTGGGTAGCTAATTCGGCTGAACAGAGTATAACTCGTTTGTTGGGTGCTGATCCTAGTCAAAGCATTGATTATTCCTTGGGTTTCCACCCAACCGGTTTAGTTTTTGACACTACTTATTTATGGATTTCTGGCAGCACGGGATTAACCAAGCTTTATTCGGGTAGTGGTTACGGTTCGGCTGACTTGAAAGATACCTTAACATTACAATTTAACAATCCGTTAATTAAACAGGAAGGAGATATTAACATAAGTAATTACGGAAGAATTGGTGAAGATATGTCGGCCGGCGGCGATTTAGAAGTAAGTGGAAATATTTGGGGCGATGAGGCGGATACGGTTATTTCTGTAAGCGGTGAAGGTACTTATGAATGTCCGGAAGGTTATTATGTTAAAAATATTGTTGATGATGGTTCCGGGGTGATTACCCAGATCGAATGCCGTCCCTTATAATCCATTATTTTAACCTAAAAAAATAAAATCCCCGATTGAATTACTGTAAGAATTTTATTGATAAACAAAAATGGGAAACGTTTTACGGAAAAAAAGACATTCATGCAAAACAGCGATAGGCTGTCTCGGTTTTATTATTATTTTAATTTCATTATTTATCGCCAAAACCGTCATAGCGGCCTGGGAGGAACCGTCTGCCGAAGCTCCCTATGGCAATATTTATACTCCAATCAATACCGGTCCCTATAATCAAGCGAAACAAGGGAGTTTGATTTTGAATCCTTTGTATAATCCGTATGATATATATTTGCAGAGTAATTATCCTTTGGAAGTGGGTGGCTCACAAGACGCTTATGTTAATAATTTTGAGGTAAAAAACGATTTAATTGTTGATACTGACACTCTTTATGTAAAAGGCGATGTCCACCAGGTGGGTATCGGGACCGTTTCTCCGGAAGCTGGCAGTTTGTTAGAAATAGCCGGAGGCAACTTAAATATAGGCAGCCTTGGAGATCCTGTTTCAGGGGTGGCTTTGTCGTCTAATAATAATTCTGATTACGCTTTATTTGGATTATCTTCCGGTATTGATCAAATTTCTATTTACGGCAATTCAGATTTCGGCGCTGGCATTTATGGTTTAAATACTTCAGCTGGTTATGGTATTTATGCGGAGAGCAGTTCGGATTCCGCTTCGTCCGTGGTCGGAACAACTACCGCGGATTACTCTGAAGCAAATGTGGTGGCTGGTATTTACGGCCAAGCGCGGGGCTTGGGATCCTGGGCTGGATATTTCACTCAGCGGCTGTATAGCTCAGATGATATTGTCGGTCGAAAATTTATTCCCAATAGATTGCAAAATTCGCAAATACCGTATACTGCCGGATTGGAAATACAAAAGGTGAGAAACAGCG
>CAZBNI010000090.1:0-4579 GCA_964493105.1 uncultured Gammaproteobacteria bacterium | reverse complement strand
CACGGTATACTCGGCATCCTGTGTTGAAACAACATGCTTGTTTGTCAGAATAAGCCCGTTTGCAGAAACAATAAATCCAGTGCCAGCTCCAACCTCTTGCTTTCCCTCGGGGTCTTCGAGTTGGGATTCCAAATCAAAGTTAAAAAAATCAAATGGAAAAATATTTGGTCCGGTAAGATTGTACAATTGGCTCAAATCCTGGGTAACCACAATGCTAACCACTGACGGACTAACTTTCTGTACAGCATCAATTGTGGCCGAAGATTCTTCTACTGCAATTGTCTTGGATGGCTCTGAACTGGTTACTCCTAGTACTTTACTATCTGAAGAAGATACAGTCTGTCCAAATACATTTTTTTGTACCCACTCTGCGACATCCTGGTCAGTAGTAACCCACGCGCCAAACAAAATCCCAGCTGCACTACCAAACAAAATACTGAGTAAAATTGCAGACAACATGATTCTGCGAAAAGAACCTCTCCTATCAGAGACTGCTTTGGTCCGCGACGCTGGTTGTTGCCGAATCGTTGGCTTTTGAACTTCTTTTGTGTTGTTGTCAGACATACTGTTCATTATTAATTATTCTCAATATTATAGCTAATACCATTATGTAACATCACATAATATGCTGTCAACCCTGTTAGAAATTGAATAAATCATCAAAAAACTTTAAATTGCCAATTTCTAACAGGGTCAACCAACGAACCGAAACTTGCCACACACGAGGTAGTACGACGAAGCATTCAGACTATTTTATTCATCACAAGGCTACTAAGGTATCGAGGTCAACAATTTCATATCCTTGGGACTGCAAATCGGTAATGATCCCGGGAACAATTTCGGCAGTAGTCGCATTAGCGGCTTGCATCAGCACAATTGTCCCGTTTGTAATATTTGACATCACTCGTTCTTTAGATTGTTCTGGCGTATATTCTGTTGACCAGTCAAGTGCATCAACAGTCCATGTGATCGGACAATACCCTTCGCTACTTGCCACCGACAATACATCCTCGTCAGCATCACCGTACGGGGGACGGAAAAATGGTTTGGTGGTTTTTCCGGTAATCTGCGATATGGCACTTTCTGCTTTTTCTAGCTGTTCAGACATCCCAGTCTCCGGCAAATCACTGAAGTGCGGATGGCTATAGCTAAGATTGTAAACCGGAAAGCCAGCATCGCTGATTTTTTTGATCAAATCAGGCGCTTCTTCGGCAACGTCGCCACGCGCGAAAAAATCAGCCTTCACGCCCGCATTGGTTAACGTGCTTAATACTTTATCAATATCACCTTGCTTCGTCGTTCCAACATTAAACGTAAGGCTCACACGCTTCTCAGCTGCAGAACCGCGTGAATACACTTTTGCGCAGGTATCAATATCAAAAGAATCTGCCGATGAGGTGTCTACATTCACATTAGCATTCGTATTAGCATTTGTGTCTTCGGCATCAGTAGTATCTTCATTCGTATTACCGTTTACGTCTTCTGTCGTATTTGTATTACTTTCAGGTAATGTAGACCGCACTTCTGTATTGCCTCCGAAAAGAGATTTGCCGATCAAAAATAGGACAAAACAAATTGCCAAAATCAATAAGACTTTGGTAAATTTTTGTCCTTTATTCTCAGTACTATCCTGGTATTTTCTGTATTTTTGATATCCCTGCATATTTCCTTTAACTTATTATTTAAATATACAGAAAAATGCTCAATAAGTCTATGTATAGAGAACCCACTGATTGTGTGTACGTGATTACTAACAATACCTGCCCGCTCCACCCGCGTCCCGATTCCGATGAAATCGGAATCGAAGATCCTCGACAACTTTGTTGAGGGGATTTAATTATTAGGTACACCACGTTCCTTCCCTTTCTTAATTAAGAAAGGGAAGAACCGAGGTACTGCTTTAGACATGGAGTAATGTTAATAAAGTGGATGTAGAAGTGTAGGTGATAACAAAGGTGATATTTTAAATGTCATTCAACCTAAATATTAAATTCCGAGCCAAAAAAATCTTCGTTGCCGCTCATAGCATCAGCTTTTTACGTAAATAGTTGTAGAAATATAAACATCGTGTCTATTATCTATATATAGTATAGCTATATATAGCTATAACACAATATATAGTAAGATACAAGAATGCCTCTTTCTTCCTTACGCTTGAAAGATTGGTATTACGATTTTTTCTTCTTTTTTTCCCGACCAACTAATTTATTGAGTTCCTGTTGAAATGTCTTTGCGTCTTTAAATGAACGGTACACAGAGGCAAAACGGATATACGCGACATGATCTTTGCGGCGCAAACGGCGCATAACAATTTCTCCAATCTTACTGCTCTTTATTTCATCTTTTGCTGCTAATTGGATATCGCGCTCTATCTGATTAATAAGCCGTTTAAACTCATCCTGGGTGATAGGCCGTTTTTCAAACGATTTTTTCAGCCCGACCTCCAGCTTTTCTTTTGAATACGGGACAGCACGCCCATCCCGCTTGATAACAGATAGATTTAAAATTTCAACCTCTTCATATGTTGAGAAACGAAACGCACATTCTAGACACTCACGGCGCCGACGGACAGCAATTCCGTCATTAACAAGCCGCGAGTCGGTTACTTTTGTGTCTCCTTTGTGACATGCTGGACATCTCATATATCTAATATTGATACTAACATTATTAACAAAAAAGCACAAAAACAGTCAGCGCCTCAATTTGTAAGCTACATCTAACAACGTTATAGCTAATTGTTACATCATTTTTTTACGAATGAAAGCAGGTATCTCAAGATCTTCATCATCCCCTTCTTTCTCAGTACCTACCATCGGCTCCTGCTTTGGCTGTTGCGACGGAGGTGTTACTCGAGGCTGACTTGATACTGGTTTTCGTTCTTCTACTATTGGCTCTGGCCTAACTCTGGTCGTTGAAAATGTGCTCTTCTGTGGTTCTGATTCTGAGACACCGAAATCTATAGGTTTGATTTTCTTGACTGATTTTTGCTTGCCACCAAATCCGGTTGCGATAACCGTAATCTTAACCTGCTCTTTCACTGATTCATCAACGACTGAACCAAAAATAACTTTAGCATTGGGATCAGCAGAAGAAGTAATAATTCGCGCAGCTTCATTTACCTCATACATACCTAAATCTGGACCGCCGGTTACAGTAAAAAGGATCCCTTTTGCGCCCTCTATCGACAACTCTAAAAGCGGACTATCGATTGCTGCCTTTGCCGCATCAACTGCCCGATTATCTCCTGAACCCTGCCCGATCCCCATCAATGCCGATCCAGCACTTTCCATAATGGAACGAACATCTGCAAAATCAACATTAATCAAACCAGGTATTGTAATCAAATCTGAGATGCCTTGTACACCCTGCCGTAATACTTCATCAACAGTGCTAAAAGCATCCAGTAACGAAGTTTTTTTATCAATGATCTGTAAGATGCGCTCATTAGGTATGGTAATAATGGTATCAACCTTGTCAGCCAGATCGCCAAGACCACTTTCTGAGATACCTTTACGCTGTGCCCCTTCAAAGGCAAATGGCTTTGTTACCACAGCTACGGTAAGCGCGTTAACGTCCTTTGCAACGTCTGCAATAAGTGGTGATGCACCCGTACCGGTTCCGCCACCAAGTCCGCACGTAATAAAAACCATATCCGACCCTTTCAGTGATTCATGGATTTCATCCTGATTCTCTTCAGCGGCTTTTCTCCCTATTTCAGGGTCCATACCAGCACCCAAACCCCGTGTTGTAGTTTTGCCAATATGTAGCTTTTGTGATGCTTTTGAATGGTGTAATGCCTGCGCATCAGTATTCACAGCGATGAAATCTACACCTCGAATTTTATTACTAATCATACGGTCAATAGCAGCTCCTCCTGAGCCACCTACGCCAACAACCTTAATTTTGGCGAATGTTTCTATATCTGGCTTTATTTCCATATTGTTCCGATTACTGATTTTTTGCCTCATACTCTCTTATATATTGTACCTTAAGGAATCAAAGATTTAAACCACTTGCGCATTTTATTGGTAACATCAGAGACTGAGGATAAATTTGGGATTGAGAATCGCCCGCCACCACCTTCGCGTTCACTCATGCCGATTCCCCAATATAAAAGCCCTATGGCTGTGGAATAATTCAAGTCATTTACTTTGTCTACTGCGGTAGAACCCAGATCAAGCGGATAACCAAGAGATGCAGGCAGTTTGAATTCTTTTTTAGCTACCTCTACTAGACCTGGCAGTTTTGCACCGCCACCTGTTAAGACAACGCCTGCCGGCAAGAGCCCCGACCGATCGATTGCCTGCAGTTCTTTATCGGCAAGTTTGAAAATTTCTTCGCATCGCGCTTCAATTATTTCTGCAATATGTTTTTGTGATACAACACCTTCTTCGCGAGAGTCAACTTCTTCCAGATTAATTTCCTCGCGCTTGTTAATCTCTTCTGGCAGAGCTGATCCAAATTCTATCTTAATCTTTTCAGCAAGATCAATCGAAGTCCGTAATCCGATCGCAATATCATTGGTGATATGACTCGAACCAACTGGCAAAATCGCCGTATGCAAAACTTCCCCCTCCTC
>CAZBNI010000089.1:0-4675 GCA_964493105.1 uncultured Gammaproteobacteria bacterium | reverse complement strand
AGCGTCAAGACACGTCAGGCCGGTATTTGTACAAACAGCATCTGTACAGGTAGCGGTACTATCAACGGAATTTTTATATGACTTACAGTTATCAGACGCGTAGATCAGTCTTGAACGTAATCGATAATATGTATGGCCAGTCGCGTCATAAAATTCCGTACAGTCTGGATTGACACTAACGTCAGCTACGTCGCACACTGCCGCGGGATAATCAATGGTTCCGTCACCGTCAACGTCAACATCATCAACGCACGCGGGCCAATCAATCCCTGCCACTGCCAATGCGGGGTCGTTTTCGGCACCTACGTTTGTACATGGTCCGCCAATTGCCAAATTTGTCTCTTTTAATTCATACTTACGCAGTTGATAACCAAATTCATCTGATCCTTCCCACGTATAATATGGTACGATATCGGGATCATCCGGCTCAACGCAAATCCTGACAAAACTATAAAATTCTTTGCCCTCGCCGCCAGCAGCCACTTTCTCCAGATTTGTATACTCCTCGCATCCAACTGCGGAAGCAGGACAACTCGTTCCGGAATCCGGAAGAAATGATATCGGATCCCGCGCTGGCCGGAGTGGCATATGTTCGATCGGTAATTCCCGAAACGCCTGGCATCCGACATACTCTTCAGGACACTGATCGCACGAAGCAGGATCACCAGACTGACACACTTCTGGCGGAGTAATGACTCCTGTGATTGAATTATTAGTGGTTTGTGAGGTATATTCCTCGCAACCTACCTCTGAAGCGGCACATATCAAGGAATAATTATTGCACGCCGGATCATCCGTTTCTGCGCCCTGACAACCCAAATAATCTGGTGGCTTGCGAAAGTACGTCTTTGGGGATTCTTCATACTGTTTATATGAGGAGAGCCCCCCATTCTCAACCTGCACGGCGTCAATGATTACCTCGCACTGATCCCCGCCCTCCTGCGCAAACCAAAGCCACAGCTTGTTGTCAAGACCACTCGTGAAATCTAGTTCTTCAAACGCCACTTGCCCGGTGTAGCGCGTCCATTTCGGCGATGCGGTAATATTCATAACATTATTCCACTCGAGTACCGTAGCAGGCGCGGTCTCTGGAACGCGTGCCGTGTGTATTCCAATCCGACCGTTGGAATTGGAACAATCAGCATCATCACTTGCCTGCTTGGCAAAAAATGATATCGTAAACGTTCTATCGTTTGTTGGATATCCAGTATCAAAATCCGTCGTAAAATAATATTTTTCATCAAACCATCCTCCAGCAGCGCATGACGGAAAATCTGATCGTAACTTTACAGCAGTCAAGCCTTCATATGAATCAGACACAGCGTATGCCTGCGTACCACAGGCATTATTAAGATCACCATCTCTCCAAGGTGCAAACCAATCCGGATTAACGCTGTCTTTTACCCCGTCATATAAGGGGTGAGCGGCATCAAAATCGTTAAAGGACTCAAAACCAGAGTTTAGCAAAAGGTTTGTCCCTGTATCTCGAATTTTCATGAATTCATTGCATCCTTCAGTAGACGTATTACATTGTCTGACATTAGCATTAAAGCTAATCTTCTCGTCTCCGGCAGACGCAGGCTTCTGAGTCCCACAGAGCCAATTATTCTCATCATAATCAAAATCTTGGCAATACCATTGACAACCGGCATTACTGACATTACAGCTGTTTTTGTTTACAGTATTCAAAAGATATGAAACCACGCCACCACTGCTGCTTGTCAATGTTTCACAACTGTTGTACTCAGGCTCACATGCCGTACTATCAAACCTCCACAATGGTTTTTCCTCTATGCAATATCCGTACTTTCTGCAAGAACCGTCTTCGTTTCCTTTGATGCACTGCTGTTCATCGGCGCAATAATCATTATGGCGCTGTAGCAATGTTAAAGCAGCATCGGTTTTATCAACCGCTCCATCCTGGTTTGTATCCTCGCTGCGTACCGCGGAGCTTAACATAACCTTGGGTCCGGCTCCTTGTTTTTTACAATATAATGCGGGTACTTTCAGGACCCAGTTTGGATCTATAAGCCGATAAAACGGCGAATTCGGATTGTCATACTCCGCTATCAAAGTATTCAGGCTATAATTGCCTCGGGCATATTTATTGATGTACTTTGCGGCTAATTCCCATCCAACCGGAACAATCCGATACTTGCGCAAAATAACCAAACTGCGATATGGATATCCGTTATAATACTCCGGCTCATTTCCACTCAGATCAAATCCAAATGTCTTAGTGCCGTCCAATAAACCTTCATCAAGCGCTTCTCGCACTGTTATCTCTTGGCTGATAGCGGTCTGGAACCCGCTATCGATAACACACGTATCAGGCGTTGGGTCTTTTAAATCCGGGCAACTGGAAAGTTTACTCAATATATCTATTTCACCGCCAACCGAATAACTGGTTTTCTTAAGGTCAGCAAAGCGGATTTTCGCAGCAGAAATACCAGCAGCTGAACCGCCGAAAATCCCTCCTCCTGAAGCCTGCCGCGCGCTTTTTTCATCGTCAATTCCAAATATATACCGCTCGATAAGTTTTGATGCCAGCGTGTTCGTAAAAATACCAACAGCGTCAGCAACTATGCTGCCGGTCTGAACTAGATACGGATCAATTGACTTGCCAAAAAGTGATGTACCGGCACCACGCAAAAAAGTTGCGGGCGTCTTTACAAGGCCGGAAATCTTACTTGTCACCGGCTTGAATTCGCCAGCAAGGCCTTGGGCGAATTCAGTTGCTTTTTCATTGGCAGCCGCTTCAAGCTTGGCCTGATCTAATATCGAAAGATAGGCTCCAAATTCCGTGGCTTGTGGATTGAGTGATTTTGAAAACTCAAAAAGGTATTTTTTATTGGGATCCGCGTGCGCTGTAGTGCCATTCTTTATCAGCTCTCGATACTCATCGTACTTATCAATAATATCTGTTATTGGACACTGACTAGAATAATCCATTCTCTTATCATACAGCAGCTCGTCAGTTACCATGATAGTGAGCTTCGCTTTTAACGAGGGCTCTCCAAGATCGCACAGGCTGAAACTGCTGATACACTCAGGGGCGCCTTGCCTTTGATGATATTTGTCAGGAATCTTGAGATCATCAGGAGGACAGTTTTCATCTTTTTTACATTCAATAATACGGCATCCTGCTTGCAAACATTTATTTTTCTGTTCAATACTCGACGTACAGTCAGAAATTTTCATTGTATCAGGACACAATAATTCTACTTCCATGCATTGTGAGTCTGTTTTGCAACCACTTTTTCCGTTAAGTTGATCCTGGTGGCCTTGACATCTCGATTTCCCAACCCAATCAGACGCAACCGCGTCAAGAAAATCACCAGCGGCAGCATCTCCTGCGTCTTTTAGCATGCCAAGCGGATCTCCGACAAAGTAGGGTTTTTGTCCTTTTTCACCGGTAGCTAACTTGACCGCGTAATTATACGCAAGCCCATTAAGATAATTTTTTAGAACATTTTTAAAAACGATATCCGCGGATTGCTTAATAACCTTTTCAGTTGTTTCCTTAGCGACTTTAATCACCTCGCTTATCTTACGCGGAATATCCCCGATTGTAATGGAAGTATCTCCAACGCCAAATATTGCGTTGGCCGGCCGCGGTGTTACCATAGCTGGTACCACCAATTGAAACGCAAAAAATACCAGTGCGCCAAACAGTGCCCACCGTTTTACTCCCGAAATTTTCTTATGTTGATCCTTCATGATATATCTAAATAGCTATTGAGTAGACGTACCAACGATCTCTTCTAAACTATCCTGAAATATTTGAATTAAGGCAGCATCATCATACTGATTGATTGTTTCTTGGGGAATTCCGCTGCCAACCAAGATTTTCCGGATGTCATCAGCAGACATAGACGAAAGCTGATCATACGTAACTGCATTATTATCTTCAACAGCCGTTGTGCTGCCCTGTCCTTCTTCAGCCAATACTTCTTGGTAGGTGTCAAGCAAATCCTCGTCTGAAATCTTATCTACCGCTTCGGCAGAAGCGCCGGCATCTTTGAGTATTTTACGTAATTCATCCACACTGAGATTTGAAAGGTCTGTCGTTGATGTATCGGGTGCTTCAGCCGGTACCAAATCAGGAAACAATTCATCAGCAGCATTGGTATTGGAAGTATTCGTTACTACGCGGCCGCACGTCTGTCCTTCTGGACAATTTGGGTCAGTCCCATCAGCAATCTCAACATTATCATCAAGGCCATCACTATCACTATCAGCAATATATGGGCTTGTCTTGTATATATTTAGCTCATCGAAATCATTCAGGCCATCTCCATCTGTATCCCGTTCACGAAGTGATTTTACTTGTTCATTAGTTGTATTAGTTGATGTGCTTTCTTCGTTCGTGGAAACTACTGATTCAAATGGTACTGAAATCTGTTGCGCGATATACCAAACACCAAAGTAAAGGATAATAAATCCAAAAACGACTAGTACAATAAGCGCCCTCCTCTTCACTGTATTCTGATAATTATTAGGATCCGAATACGGGTCATCAAAAGGGCTTGAATGTGTCTTTTGATTTTTATTTTCAGGCATGAGAACTGCCATTAATAATGATCCCATTATATCATAATATGAAAAGAATGTCAAATATCTGTATTAGTCCAACACATTCTGGACAGATAGTTATTTTTAAGTAAATAATCCA
>CAZBNI010000088.1:0-4679 GCA_964493105.1 uncultured Gammaproteobacteria bacterium | reverse complement strand
TTCAAATTGCGGTTATCGGGCTTACCAGTGTGATAATGGAAATTGTCGTAGATCAAGAGAAGCTGATGCCTGTACAAGCGGATCATGTGATGCTGGAGGTGCCGGTACACGATATTATAATTGCGCTTCTGGCACTTCATGCAGTAGTGGAACTTGTAGTACAAGTTATTGGTGCAGTACGGCTGATAATTGTAGCGGCAATACACGATATACGGGTAAAAAATGTAATGGCAGCAATTCATGCAGTGTTCCAAGCGGTGCTATTGGCTGTTGTCAGAGTTCGTATTGTGGGGCTGAACAATATTGCACTACCAGTTATAGTTGTCAAAATTTATTGACTTGTACCCAGGCCAATGCCGGTATTGGATACAGCAATCAACCGGCGGGTAGTGATCTATATAATGATTGCAGTACGGTTGATTGTTCCGGATTGATATTCGATTGGGGCAGTACCCAGCCATTGTCATGCCATACTAAGTCCTCCACAACAGAAAATTTTTGTGACGGAAGCGGTAGTTGCCGTACTCAAGCCCAAGAATGTGCGGCTCAGGACGTTGAAGGTAGCCAGAGCGGATCAGCGGTCTGTGGCAGCGCTGAATGTAAAAATATTTGTCCAAATGAGGGGACGTCTTCTTCATATGATACTGTTTCCGAAGTTTGTTATACTGATACTAATATTTCAGCTTGTCCTGACGTTGGTTGCACATCTTTGGTCAGTGGATGGAATGGAAATATTTGTCAGGCGTATAGTTTGGACAGTACGGGTTATTGTAATGCCAGCGGAACTTGTGATACCAGCAGTTCTGTTTGTGGGGCGGTAGCAGGCCAAGGCGGCACAGATTTGACTTCTTGCGGTTCAGCCGGTTGTAAGATGAGTTGTCCAACGGGCGGAGCCATCAATTCTTATGATGAGGTCTCGGAAATTTGTTATACTTCCGGCCAGCAAGGATGTTCGGCTAACGAGGAGTGTGACCTGACTGGCACTTGTCAGTTAATTTCTGGGGTATCAGTTGATACAAGCGGTGATCAGATCACGCCAATTTACATCCCGTCTTATGGTCAGCATATTGGCGGTAGTTTTACGATGACTAGTACAGCCGGTAGTAATAACGTGACTGGCATCACTATTACAGAAAATGGCACTGTAGATGGACTTAATGATCTTGGCAATATTGAGCTCTATTATGAAACCGCTGCTGACTGTGACAGTACGACGTATGCTGATGGTGTAATAGGCCAGTTTGGCGTTCCTACAAGTTTTTCAGCTGATAATGGTACGGCCAGCTTTAATGGTTCGGTAGGTATTGATGTGGGATTAGAAATGTGCGTGTACGCGGTGCTGGACGTAGGCACTGGCGCTTTGGACAGCCAGACATTGAATATATTTATTAATAATCCTTCTGCTGATGTGACGGCCAGTACTGGTAACGTAGCACCGGCAACAGCGGTTGGTTTTACTACTATAGCTGAATTAGATGATCCAACAATCGCCGGCACTACAACTGCTATCCAAGAACCGACAATTTATATCCCTTCTAATGATCAATACATCGGCGGCGCTTTTACCGTCGCCAGCAAGTCCGGTAATCGTAACGTAACCAGCATCAAGTTGGCAGAAACTGGCACAGTTGACGCTGATAATGATCTTGGCGATGTTAAGATTTTTTATGACCTCGATGGAGCTGCGCCTTATGATTGCGCTGATGAGGTTTATAATCCCGGCTTGGATCTGCAGTATGATCCGACGAACTCTGGAGACATTGATTCATCACAGACTATAACTTTTAATGACTTGGCGCCGATTACCCCCCAGCAAACCATGTGTGTTTATGTGGTGCTGGACGTGGGCACAGGCGCATTAGTTGATGAGACGTTTAAATTTGAAATTGCCGATTCATCTGACATTACCACTGATTCTGGCAGAGTAGAGTTTAGTGCTACTCCATTGGAATTTGGCAGTAGTACTTTGGATAATCCGGTAATAGTGAGTAAGATTGGAAATCAGAATGCGCCTCTTTATTTACCCTCTACCAGCCAGTATATCGGCGGCGCTTTTACTATTACTAATCTGGCTGGTTTACGGACAGTGACTGATATTACCGTGACGGAAAACGGCACCATTGACGAAGTTAATGATTTAGATAATGTGATTTTACGTTATGAGCTGTCCTCTGATTGTGAATCTGAGAGTTATGACGGAACCGAAAATCAGTTTGGCGCTGCCTCTAGTTTTAGCCCTCTTGACAGCACAGCTGATTTTAATGACTCGGTCGACATTACTGAGGGTGCCGAGATGTGTGTTTATGTGGTTGTAGACATAGGCAGCGGTGCGACAAATGATCAGAATTTAAATATTTTTATCGCCAATCCCTCAGCTGATGTAAAAGTGCTTAATAGTAACGTTTCACCCAGTTCGGAAGTGAACTTGGCTCCGGCTGCTGAGCTGGATGATCCAACAGAAGTTTCCTCGGATGGTTTCCAGAACTCAATTATTTATATCCCTTCTGTCAACCAGTACATCGGCGGTAAATTTATCATTAAAAATAATTTTGGTACTGCCCGTGATGTTACTAGTATCACTGTCACCGAATCGGGTAGCGTTGACGAACAAAACGAACTAGAAAACATCAGACTTTACTATGATATTGATGATACTGCCCCCTACGACTGCGATGATCAAAACTATGATATAACCGATAGCCAGTTTGGCGGTATTGAGAGTTTTGATGCTTCGCATCGGGCTAGTTTTTACGATAATCCGCCCACGCCAGTTACTATTTCTACCAGTCGGACCATGTGTTTTTATGTGGTTTTGGACGTTAAAAATGAAGCTACTGCTGATACGACTTTACAGGTGAATATCGCCGATCCGTCAAATGACGTGGTCGTTAGTGCCGACCGTGTCCAGCCTTCAACTTTGGTGGAAATCGGTTCGAGCATATTAAAGCCACCGGTTGATTTGCACCAGGTTCATTATCGTTGGCGTGAAGATGACGGTGATGAAGAGAGCGCCACCTACCCGGTTAACGAAGATACGCGGTATGATAGTCTGGACAGGGATAAGAATATTCGTCTTCGTTTTGAAATCTGGAACGCTGGGGGCGACGGATCAGGAGCGATTGATTATCAACTGCAAGTATCTGATCCGGATAATTTCGATACCTATGCTCCAATATCACTTTCGGAAGATTGGGAAATTTGGGGCTCAGATTATATTTCTCCAGGGGGAGACTCAACAACTAATAACACCTGTTTCAATCCCGGTGATTGTTTAACTGATGCTGGCGCTAATTTTGTTAGCGGATGTATATTGGATGATAACGATGAAACAACTGGGATTGATTTACCGTCTGGTGATTTCACCGAAATTGAGTACAGCCTACGGCCAACAACCAGCGTGGGTAATGGTTCTGTTTACCGTTTTCGCTTGGTAGATAGTCTTGGAGCAAAAGATATACAGTATGATATTGAGCCGGAAGTAAAAATGGAATACGTTGCCCCTGATTATTTAACTTATCGAACTTTCTTACGTTGGTCTTTTGGCTCGGAGGCGGGTGAAATTGACATACCGCCAGGTTCTGAAATAAGGAATGCTTATCTAAAACTATATGACGATAATAGTAGCAGTGGTGAGGATTTTACCGGCCGTATTTATTTAATTGATTACGCTGATGTTAATGATTATTCTGTGTGGACCTCGGAAAACTTATTTAATGCCCCGATTTCCAACAGTATCAGCTACGAATTTAATTCGGAAACATGGATTGATGGCGGAGAGAATATTACACCAAATATTAAATCACTGGTTCAAAAATATATTAATAGCGACGAATACTCCGAGAGATATTACCAGGATGATGATTTGCATTTAGGATTGATGATTGCCGAGGGATCGTCTGGTACGGACGAATATAAGTCAATTTATTCCGCTGATAGTACCGGTACTCAGCCTGAGCTGGTGATTGAATATTCCCCGCGACGGGTAACCTATCCCATTGCTGACACCGGTGATGCCGTACAAGCTAGTAAATATGAAAATGATAGCACGGAATGTGAGAGTTGTGCGGATAATTGTCCGTTTGGCTGGTATAGCAGAGAGACTACTCCACAAAAGCTTTTTAAACGCACTTTTCTTCGTTTTAGCGGCATTGATATCCCGGCTGAGGCAGAAGTAACCGGTGCTTACGTGCGCACTACTTTAAGTCGGGATTGGGGAGGTGATACTGGCAACAGCGGATTTCAGATGCGCCAGGGCTTGCTTGATGGCTATCCAGAATACGTTGGAAATTCTGACGATCTGTTTAATCTGCCCTTGGATGTAAATGTTTCCGAGATAGCACAAGATATTGGCGATGGACAGTGGAGGATCAATCCCGGGATTTGCATTGATGGTAGCGAAGCAGGCTCTCTCTGCGAACAGCTGCAAGGAAATTCAACTTGTGAGAATAATGGAGGTTACTGCAAGTTTGGGGATATAAAATTTAATGATATTTCTCCGCTGATTGAGTCATTTATTTCCCGTGAAGGAGTAGGTGGCTACCAACCTGGAGTTAGTGGTTCGTCCGAACTTGGCTTGCGGCTACGTCGGGGTAGTGATTCAACGGAAATCACCGGCCCAGCTATCGGTAGTAGTATGGACGATGCTGAGATTAGAGCGATTAGATCGTGGAATCCAGCGG
>CAZBNI010000087.1:0-4693 GCA_964493105.1 uncultured Gammaproteobacteria bacterium | reverse complement strand
TATACTCTTGCGCTCCGTCTTGCCAATACGATTCTTTTAACTTACCAACTGCTAAAATTACAACTTTCATATTGTTACTTTAAAACTTGAACTTTTTGACGATCATTCGCTTTTTCGACTTATCAAAGTCAATCTCAACTGTATCTCCTCGCTGCCACCCAAGGTGCCTAATCAGGTCCTTTGGAAGGGTGATAACGTAACTGTACTTCCCTGTTTGGAATATTTTACGCGTTATTTTTAACGGAAACATATATTCATCAATATTATATATTTAGTCATTACTTCGTATATATTTAGTATATACTATCGATTAAGCTTTGTCAATAGAAAAAGAAAAGGTCTTACGCTATAAGCACAAGACCTTTTAGAATTTATTTCAAGAATAATACGAGTCCGTAGGTAACAGCACCTAAGCCGACTATAACTGTGATCAGTTCAATTACGAGCACATATATTCTCAATATTCCTCTTTGGCGCCTTTTCGCGAAGAGAGTGCGTCGTCGCAGAGCGACTAATAGCAAACTGCCTCCGAAAAGGACCATAACTTCAATTGTCATATGGCCCCCTTTCAAAATTAGTAATTAATCTTGATTAGTGGCACTTATGCCAGTTGGGTTGCGTATCTCAAAGAACGGCATTACAGTATAGCGCCGCTCTTTAATTTTGTCAAGCTAATTTACTTGGATTCAACTTCAACCGTGGTCATCACATCCCCAACCGCGATTCGTTTCACGATATCAATACCTTCGGTGACTTTACCAAAAATAGTATATTGCTTTGGTAAATCCGATTTATCTTCCAACATGATAAAAAACTGTGAGCCGTTTGTATCAGGACCGCTATTGGCCATAGCAACGATTCCTTGATCATAGTTTTTTGTCACTGCTTCGTCTTCAAATGAGTACCCGGGACCACCGGCACCCGTGCCTTCTGGATCACCTCCCTGGATTACAAATCCCGGTTCAACTCGATGAAAATTCAAACCATTGTAATAACCCTCTTCAGTAAGATAGACAAAGTTACTTACTGTCTTTGGTGCGTCTTCAGGATACAGTTCAAACACAATGTCACCTTTTGCTGTTGAAATGCGAACCTGTTTATTTTTAATGCGTTCATCCGGCAATACTCCGGGAAACGCATACGTCTTTTCGCTCATAATTTTTGTTTCCTCTTCTTGATTAGTATTAGAATCTGCGATTGTGGCAGAGGTGCCAATTTTTGCTGAATCATTTTCAGCAGTAATAATAAAATAAATTAAAACGATAGATGCAGTTACAACGAGTGTAACGCAAAATAACTGAACTTTTGATTTCATATATATTTATTTAATTTGTAAGTTACCAGCTTACGCCGTCCTTCAATGTCATTCAGGACGGCTTACATGATACTTTCAAAATTTAGTTTCAAACGTAAATACCTTATTAAAGAAAATACTCTACCAACTACCTCCGCCTCCGCCGCCGAAGCCACCGCCCGAAAATCCGCCGCCGCCTGAGAATCCAGAACTCCCTCCTCCCGCGGCGCTACTTGGCCTGCTGACAATTGCAGAATTTGTACTTGTGGTCATTGATCCAAGTACATTGGTCAGATACAACGCGCCAAAGGCCGACGCATAGTGGCCTTCATACCATTCTGGTGGTGTAACATACATATCTTTAAACTGATCTGCCCATTCTTTTTCCACGCCGAGTACCATAGCATAGGGTAAAAACTCCTCAAATTCTTTTGGGGATTTTGCTGGTGCATTGTGAAATTTGAGGCGTTCTTTTTCAGTAACTGATAAGAACCACTTAAAACCTTCGATTTTTACATGTGCATCTGCTCCTTTTTTTGTCTTTCGTGGCATTATACGTGCAAAAAACATCGCTCCAACCCCCGCAATTCCTGTGATGATTCCGACAATAACGTTTTGGAATCCGACAGCTAAAAATATACCGAATGGGATAATAAGAAACCCAATAATTGTATAGCCGTTGCGTACTTTATCAGGATTGGTTGGAAAATATCCTTCGGTCACTACCAAATTGTACATTGCTTTTTTGATAACGGGAAGATGTGTATAAAATTTATTCTTGAGCTTTGAAATAATTTTTGAATTTCCTCTGCCAAAAATGCCATTCATGAGCTCAACTTCGTATTTATGCAAGTGGTCATCAGGCTCTTTGAGTTTAATCAACTCATAATCATCAGGTTTTTTTGAATCCTTTTTGGGTTTAATTTCTTTTATCTTGATGTAGCCTTTAATCGCAAGTTGGATAATGGTTGCCGAAATATCCTTGAGATCTACTTTTTCATCTACTACCGTACCAAGCACACCTACTGCCATTTTATCTGGTGGTTCGTACTGCGGTACAAGTGTATCGCGGACCTTAGGATCCCTGCCTCGCGTATACCACAGAAAAAACATTATTCCTAAAAATACAAACGGGAGCAGTATCGGCCAATTATCACCCAAAAACCAAACAAGTTGCTGACTGAATGGAGGCTTTGTCACAACTCCATGCGGCATACCCACTACTATAGACATCCCCTCATACGCTTCAAAAATATACTCATTCGAAAAAAGGACTGTTGTTTCATCTATGACTTCAATATAACAATCGCTATCTTGTGTACCATACGAACCGGTATAGCACGCTAGCATTGAATCATCAAAGGTTACGGCTTTCGGTAAATGCACCGTTACATACGCTTGATAAACGCCAACCGGCCACTCGGTGCCAGTTGCATTCCAGTATAATTCATCGTGCTCATCAAAATAATTTAAAGCTCGTTTCACGTCATAGGTAATCTCATAAACCTGAATGCCGGTCACGTAGCTTTCCGGATTACCTATCTTTATCTCAAGTTCTCCGCTCCATGTACTTGTCGTATACGGTCGTTTCTGGCCACTTCCATTGGTCACCGAAATCACCTCGATGCGAACATTATAATTAGTCCCGCTTCTCTGATATTTATACGGAATTGTTCTAAAAATGCCATGGTGCGAGGTTGAGCCAAAATTATAGGTTATTGTCTCTTGTACGCGGAACGTGCTATCAGAATTAACGGTAATATCACTTTCAAACTGGTTAATTTGTTCATAAGCAAATTCAGCAGTTTGCGCGTTGACTTCTGCTGCGTTAAACCATATACAAAATACAGGAATTAAGATGCCTATTGTCAATGCTTTTTTATACATAAATACTCCTTCCAATAATACTGTATCCTACTATAAAAATACCATATTGTCTTTTAATTGACAAAACAGAATTTGCGCATTCTAGTATGAATCGTAAAAACAAAAAGAATGCACTTGCATTCCGACCAGAATCCCTCCAATCATCGTAAGTGTATATTGACGAGTAGTTTAGCGCGGTGAATTACGGAGTCGGATTTTATTAATTTCTTCAGTGCAACTGTCGCAATAAACCGGCTCGTGGATTTCGTCACCACATCCGGAACAATAGTTCCGTACTCGTTGAATTCCAAGAAAACGCTTCATTTCTTGAAATTTCATATCCTCCAAAAGCTCTCTTCGTGTTTTCGTTTTCATAAGCGTCGAGCTTAATAGTATCATGTTGGGTGAAACGTCTTGGAGTATACTTCTTCGGAGTATCTTGGAGATCCAAGGATTCTGGTACAGATGCTGGTTATGGGGAAAAGCTTCTGGTTTTTCCTTGCTACCTAACTTGATACCAATCTCTTCAGAAGTGGTTCCACCCAACACGATACTGTCAAACTTTATTGCGCTGTAAAAAAACCAATCTACTGTTTGTGTTCTTTTTGCGATTGGCTTTTGTATGTGTTTTTGTTTGCCCCAGTTCTGCTGGTACAGCATTCAATGTAACACTACGTAATATTCAGTTATAATCGTCTCCATCTTAGTTTTTAGCTCAATTTATGTCAATGTGGATAACTCAAATTTGTCCTGAACGAAGTTAAGGAACTCGTATAAAAACAAACAAAATAAATTATGAACTAAGTAACGATTTCTTCTACAAGCATTTTTTAGTTATCCATCCCGACCCTGAGCGACCTGTGGTGAGCGCAGTCGAACTAAGTCGAAAGGGATGTATTTCCCCCTCCAATTCCAAAGCAAAGTCTAAAGAAAAAATTTCATTTTATTGAAAATGGATTAAATTTTGTATCAGTGTCATATACATCAATTTGCTCTCGCTCTTTCACGTATTTAATACCCTTATAGGTAACCGGTGTTAACACAACTTCAATACCAACCTTAAAAATATAATTTGTAATGATTATTGACCACAACACACTCCCTGGTAATATGCCCGCAAATGCAACCAGAACGAAAATTACTGTATCAAGCCCTTGGCCAATAATCGTCGACCCAATTGTCCGCGTCCATAGAAAACGCCCTTTTGTTACGACTTTCATTTTCGCCATGATGCCGGAATTTGCAAATTCACCTACCCAATATGCTGCAAGAGAGGCAAGGACAATTCGCGGCGTCAGACCGAGAATGGCATCGTATGCTTCCTGGTGTGCCCAGTCAGCTGCCGCCGGCATCGCACCAATGACAATAAATACCAAAGACATCAACGATGCGCACCCAAATCCAACCCAAATTACACGTCGCGCAGAACGATACCCATACACTTCAGTAAAAATATCTCCGAGGATATATACGATCGGAAATAAAATTGTGCCTCCGTCAAATGTGATAGCTCCGATTGATACTATTTTTGTC
>CAZBNI010000086.1:0-4772 GCA_964493105.1 uncultured Gammaproteobacteria bacterium | reverse complement strand
AGTTGTGCGAACATTAACGGGTAGTATTGGTTTAATCCTAGCTGTGCCGATCACGACAATATTAGCAGCTTATTTTGGAATCAAGAAAAAATCGGCGCGACCAATTTCATAATTGTATTCATGATTCGTGAAATCACTTGAGTTTTGACTTTTGGGGGGATGGCGTATACTATAAAAGAGATATAATTAATTTATATGCAAGCCTATGGCAAAGTATACTCAAAAAACCATCGAGAAATTTTTTGATGAGTATAAAGTCAAAAAAGCCGACGATAAAGCAAAAATGCTGCCGGTTTTGACGAATGTTATCTATGACTATAACATCGCGGTCGTGAAATACGAACAGGAAGAAGACGATTTCAAGAAGAAACAGCTCGAAACAGAAATTGCAGAAATTTCAGATAAGATAAAAGAAATATTTGAAGACGAACTTTAATACGTACAAGACGTCAGCTATACGTTGATGCATGTTTTGGTAGGTTTGGTTATTACTTGTAAATTTTATTTCTATGAAACTTAAATATAAACCAGCGGTCCTCATTGTGTTAGATGGTTTTGGTATTGCGCCACCGAGCCCTTCTAATGCTGTTACCGTTGGGAAAAAACCTTTTTTTAATTCTTTGATTAAAGATTATCCTTTATCTTTATTGCAGGCATCGGGTCTTGCGGTTGGATTACCAACTGGAGAAGTAGGAAATTCAGAGGTAGGTCATTTATCAATCGGTTCAGGCATTCTAAGATATCAAAGCCTACCACGTATTGATAAATCAATTGAGAGCGGTAGTTTTTTTGAACTTCCTGCTTTGATTGAGGCTCAAAAGCGTGTCAAGGCAGGGGGGAAACTGCATATTATTGGGTTGATCGGTAACGGCGGAGTCCATGCTTCGCAGGCGCATCTCTTTGCGCTTTTGGACATGGTCAAAGAGGCCAAAATTGGTGAACGTACCTTTCTCCATTGCTTTGTTGATGGACGCGATACTGCGAAAGATATTGGTAAACAGTTTATGGCTGAAGTCATGAAGTATTGCAAGAAAAAGAAGGCGGGCACGGTAGCATCTGTTGGAGGACGTTTTTATGGAATGGACCGGAATAAAAACTGGGACCGAATACAAAAAGCATACGACGCTATTGTGTTAGGCGTTTCCAAGGAAAAATTTCAAGACCCGATCAAGGCAATTGAGACGTCATACAAAAAAAAAGTTTATGACGAGGAAATGGAGCCTGTCGTTATTGTTGATAAAAAAGATGCTCCACTAGCGACCGTGGATGACGGAGATGTGGTGATTTATTTTAATTTCCGTGCTGATCGAGGCCGTCAATTATCAGAAGCGCTTGTTGAAAAAGGTTTTAAGAAATTTGAAACCAAAAAGTTCAGCAAGCTTTATATGATTACGTTTGCTGAATATAAAAAAGATCTACCTGTCCAAGTGTTATTTTCACCGGAAGTTATAAAAAGTCCTATTGCCAAGGTATTTAGTGAGTATAAATTTAAGCAGCTGCATGCGGCTGAAACGGAGAAATACGCACACGTTACGTTTTTCTTAAATGGAATGGAGGAAAAGCCATTTCCCGGCGAAGAACGCATTTTAGTAGCATCTCCAAGTGTCATTTCGTATGACCAGCAACCAGAGATGTCAGCTCCTGAAGTTACCAAGAGAATACTGCAGGCTCTCAAAAGTGGTAAACATGATTTTATTGTTATTAATTTTGCTAATCCAGATATGGTAGGCCACACTGGCAATTTAAAGGCAACTGCTAAAGCTGTTGAAACAGTTGATAACTGCCTCAGTCAGATTGTGCCGGAGGTGGTTAAAAAAGGAGGTGTTGTATTTATTGTCGGTGACCACGGTAATGCTGAAGAAATGATTAATCCTATCACGGGTGCTGTTGATAAGGAACATAATATGTACCCGGTGCCGTTTATCGTTGTCAGTAAGGATTTGGTAGGCAGACCAAATCCCGAAATTGTTGATAATGATATTTCGTTGATCATACCAACGGGGCTTTTGTCCGACGTAACACCAACAATTTTAAGCACGATTGGACTTCCAACGGTGTCCGAAATGACCGGCACCAACCTGCTTGATTTGGGAAAAAAATTGTGAAGCAAGATATTATATTGTATGACTGTATTTATTCGTGAGTGTATTTGTAGTCGGTTTGATATCGCTGATTGGTATTATGGCGCTATTATTATTGCTTGAGCGTTAGCAATATAACGTCATTGTTTAATGTTGTTGGAAGGAGTGATTTGGCGTTTCGTATGGTTTTGATGAGGTTAAATTTACCATCGAGCAATTTATGGTTACAATAAAGAAAAGAAAAAAACAAAACCCAACAAAAGCATCAACGGTAAAGAAAAAAGTATCACGACAAGTGAAAATTACCAAAGATATGCTAATTGGTGATATTCTAGAAAAATATCCGCAATCGGTTGAGATATTTGCGAAATATGGCTTTCATTGCATTGGTTGCATGATCTCGCCGTATGAGTCTTTGGAAGACGGCGCAGCAGTACATAATATCCCATTAGAGCCGTTGCTTAAAGATATCAACGCGGCTGTCAAATAGAAGCTGCTATGCCATACAATTATGATGCGGTATGATAATATCGAGTTTATTTTTTTTGTAGAGTAGGGTATACTAAAAATACGGAATTTTTTTGTATAACCGAAGGAGAGTGAATATGGCGGTAAAGTCAGCCACAATTTATAATTTGAAATGGATCCATATCAGTGCCATTTCTGATGAAGATATTGGGTATCTTGAGCAACGGTTCCGCTTTCATCCACTTGATATCCGAGACTGCCGTGAAGGCGTTCAACGGTCAAAGCTTGATATTTATCCGAATTACCTTTTTATGATTTTTCATTTCCCGGATTTTAATCCGGAGACCCTCCGGGTAACGTCGGTCCCGCTCAATGTGTTCCTGGGCAAGAAGTTTATCATTACCTTAACGAGCGAGCCTGATGATGTTCTCGAAAGTTATTTTAGCCGTTTGCGTAAGAAAACAAAAAGGAAATTTAAATATGACCAACTGAAAAATAGTTCAGGCTATTTGCTTTATAAAATTTTAGATATTCGTTATCATAAAAGTTTGCCGGTCATTAATGATATTGGCCGATTTTTACCTGATGTTGAAGAAGAGGTTTTTTCCAATCGTAACAAGGAGGCAACCACAGATCTTGCGATTATTCGGAGAAATATTTTAGGCCTTCGGAGAATACTTGAACCACAACTATTCATGGTTGGTAAGCTCGTTGATTTTAAAAGTCCTTTGATCGCCGATAAGTTATCCGTATACTTTGATGATGTTCATGACTACCTTGAGAATATCTGGTCTGCATTGGAAAGTTACCGTGATACGATTAATGGCCTCTACGATACCAATGAGTCACTGACCAATCAGAAAACGAACGAAGTAATTAAGACACTGACGATTATTTCAGTTGCTTTATTGCCAATGACGCTTGTGGCGAGTATTTATGGAATGAACGTGGAAGGATTGCCGTTTGCCAATCATCCAATCGGGCTGTGGTTAATTTTTCTTGTTATGGGTATCATTGTTGCGGGGAGTATTTATTTTGCAAGACGGAATAACATGATATAGCCGCATGCCATTTTATCTCCGCGCACAAAAACTTGATTTCTCCTCCGGTGGACAGCCATGGGTTGTTGTTTTACATGAAAAAGAAGCAAAGACATTTGGAATTGTTATGGGAGATTTTATTGAGATCAGGTGGAAAAATAACAAAGCAACCGTCATTGCCTATTATACTCGGTCAAAAGTAAAAAAAGGTGAAATCGGTTTTTTTCGTGAGATTTGGCGTTACCGGCAAGTACGGCAGAACGAACCGGTTTCTTTGAAGGTACTTTCACGTCCGCCGTCGATTGAAGCCATTAGGAAAAAACTACTTGGCGAGGAACTTTCCTATAATGAGATGCGTTCTATCATTAGTGATATCGTCCATCACAAGCTCAGTAAGGTGGAGACAACCTATTTTGTCGCTTCTAGTTTTATTAAGGAGTTCACAAATGAGGAGCTTTATTACATGACTAAAGCAATGGCGGAGACTGGACAGATGATCAAACCGGCTAAAAGAATTGTTGCTGACAAGCATTCAGTTGGCGGCGTCGCCGGAAATAGGACAACGATGGTGGTTGTTCCGATTGTTGGTTCGTATGGCGTCTGTATACCGAAAACATCATCGCGAGCAATAACCTCGCCGGCAGGTACCGCAGATACGATGGAAGTACTTGCGCCGGTCTCCATACCGTTCAAAAAAGTTAAACAAATTATAAAACGGGTTAATTGTTGTTTGATTTGGGGCGGCAGTTTTCGATTAGCACCTGCGGATGATTATATTATTCGAGTTCAGCATTCATTGCGACTAGAGCCATTGGATAAGATGGTTGTGTCAATTATGGCAAAAAAAGTTGCTATGGGTATTACACATCTTGTGATAGACCTTCCGTATGGACCGACAGTGAAATTAACAAGTCGCGAGCAAGCACTTGAAGTAAAAAAGAAATTTGTGTACCTGGCGAAACGGTTTAATATTAGACTAGAAGCAGTTTTAACAGAAACAAAAGAGCCAGTTGGACGGGGGATTGGTCCGTCACTTGAGGCGCGCGACGTACTGCGTGTTTTGCAACAAAAAGACTATCGTCCAACAGATTTATCGCAAAAAAGCATTCGATTGGCAGTAAAACTACTCGAATTAACTGGAAAGGCAAAGAATGGAAAGGGGCATATGCTTGCCGTAGAAGCT
>CAZBNI010000085.1:0-4797 GCA_964493105.1 uncultured Gammaproteobacteria bacterium | reverse complement strand
GGTGGAAGCCATCTCCAACCTGGTGGGTAATGCCTTGAAATATACGCCATCCACGATAATGGTAAAAGAAGCCAGAGCGCAAAGGAAAGTCAAAGGCGAGGTGGATGTTAGTATAGGTTTGGTAAAGAATGATGTCGTAATTAAAGTTTCGGATAACGGCATTGGCATTCCCAAAGACGAAATCAAGAAATTGTTCGATAAATTCGCCCGCGCGTCTAACGCCACGGCTATGTACACTGACGGAAGCGGTTTGGGACTGTTCATCGTCAAGGAAATCATAGAAGGGCATCATGGCAAAGTGTGGGCTGAGAGTGAAGAAAATAAAGGTTCAACGTTTTATATTAGTTTGCCGGTGGCTAGGGATTAGTTTATTAGGTTTTAGGAAATTAGGTTATGGAAATACTATCGTATAAAGATTTAACAGTTTGGTAAAAGTCTATTGAGTTAGTCACAAATATCTACAAAATAACGGAAAAATTTCCCCAAAATGAAACTTACGGTTTGACTTCCCAGATGAAACGAGCAGCTGTTTCAATAGCGTCCAATATAGCGGAAGGAAAAGCACGCGGTACAAGAAAAGATTATCGGCATTTCCTTATTATGGCTTATGGTTCTTGAGCTGAACTTGAGACGCAAATTGAAATTGCAAAAAAATTGAAATTTACCCAAGAATCAAGCTATCATAAAGCTGATGCATTGCTTGAAGAAGTTATGAAAATGTTAAATGTACTGATTAGAAAATTAGATTAGTAACCTAGCAACCTAACCTCTACAATCTAATAACCCAACACCTAACAACCTCAAACCTAATGACTAACAAACCTAAAATCCTTCTTATTGAAGACGATACTGATCAAATTTTTCTTTATCAGAGTAAATTTGAAATTGAAGGGTTTGAATTTTTTTCCGTTCGTACGGGCGCAGAAGGTTTGGAGATGGCGAAGAATAAAAAACCAGATCTTATTTTGCTGGATTTGGTGTTAATCGCGGAAAGCGGTGTTGATGTTTTAGCGGATCTAAAAAAAGACCCGTCTACGGAAAGTATTCCTGTTATAATCCTGACCAATTTAGTTAAAGAGGATATTATTGAAAAAACAAAAAAACTAGGAGCCGCTGATTTTATTGTTAAGACAAACATGATGCCTTCGGAGGTGGTCAAAAGAGTGAGGAAGATATTGACTAAATAGGTTAAACAGAGTATAATTTAACTGGAAATAACCTTAAAGGACTATTCCAGTTGATATATGTATAAAAAACCAAAAAAAGGCGAATTTTTAGAAGTTTTATTAAGATCTTCTCAGACCATCTTTTCCACTAAAGACGTTGGTTTGTTGTGGGGCGAGGAGAGAACTAATTTAATTACTAATCGTTTAAATAAATACGTAAAAGTTGGCAAATTGGTTAGGGTTCATCGCGGTATATATGCCAAAGATAATAATTATAATCAATTAGAATTGGCAACAAGAATATACACGCCGTCTTATATCAGTTTTGAAACGGTGTTAACTCGTACTGGTGTGAATTTTCAGTATTATAAAACAATTTTTGTAGCTTCTTATGTAACCCGTGAAATTGAAGTTTCAGGACAAAAAATATTTTTTGTTCGTATGAAAGATTATGTTTTAAGTAACATTGCAGGTATTGAACATAAAGATGGCATTGCCATGGCTACCAGAGAGCGTGCTTTTCTTGATCGAATATATGTTAGCAAGGAGTATCATTTTGATAACCTTACTATTTTGGATTGGGATAAGGTATCTAAAATAGTGCCTATTTACCAAAATAAAAGAATGGAGAAGAAAGTTATGAAATATTTTAAACACTATAAAAATATCAATACATGACCATTGATTACGCAAAAAACAAAAATATTTTACTCCGGATTTTGAAGGAAATTTATTCTGATGTGACAATCGCGCCTCATTTGGGTTTTAAGGGCGGAACAGCAGCATATTTATTTTATAATCTGAATAGAAGTTCGGTTGATTTAGATTTTGATTTATTGGATGAAAGCAAGGAAGCAATTGTATTCGAAAGAATTAAAAATATTGCTTTTAACCACGGAAAAATAATTGATTCTCGGATAAAACGTTTCAATTTATTTAATGTAATATCGTATGATACAAAATCGCAGAATATAAAGATTGAAATAAATAGGAAAGATTTTGGCTCCCATTACAAAGTAATGACGTTGCTTGGTATTCCAATGTTAGTCATGGTAAAAGAAGATATGTTCGCCCATAAGCTTATGGCTATGTATGAGCGTTTTGGAAAAACAAGCCGCGATATATATGATGTCTGGTTTTTTCTTAATAATGATTGGGAAATAAATAAAAGCATTATTGAGCAACGATCCGGTATGCCGTTTAATAATATTTTGAAGAAATGCACTGAACAATTAGAGCGTATGGATAATAAGAATATTTTGGTAGGTTTAGGTGAATCCCTTAATAAATCACAAAAAGACTGGGCTAGGGAAAAACTTAGAACAGATACCATATTTTTATTAAAGGCTCGCTTGGAAAGTGAAAAAATTTGACATTACAATAATTAAAAAAATTGTTATTTTATTTTAGTTAGTGTGAAGGAAATTAAAGCAAATAGTAATTCTATATACAATTTTTGCGAAATTAATATAAAATATGATATAATTAGAATACTATGAATACGAAAAAGATACTTCTCATTGAAGACGACAAAGACCAAATTTTTCTTTATCAAACCAAATTTGAGCTTGAGGGTTATACGTTTGTAGCGGCGGAAAATGGTGCTGATGGTTTGCTTATGGCGGAAAAGGAGAAGCCGAATATTATTTTAATTGATCTGTTAATGGCGGGTATGGGTGGAATTGAAGTGCTGGAAAAGTTGAAACAAAACCCGAACACTAAGAATATCCCGGCAGTCATTGTGACAAACTTAGACAAACATGAGTTAGCTCAAAAGGCCATGTCTTTAGGCGCTGTTGATTTTATAGTAAAGTCCAGAGTGCCACTTCGAGAGATGATGGCAAGAATCGGCAGCCATTTGAAAAAATAAAAATATTCACGAGCGTAAATAAAAAATCTCGCTATGTCCAGCGAGTTTTTGTTTACTTAATTTTATAATTTTAGCGTTTCCGTTTCACTTTATTTTTTTTGTATTTTTTTATTAAATTTTCCATAGTTTCCACCAGTTTTTCAGGAGTGGTAGTGTATTTAATAATAGTAGAGCTCTGGTGAATCCAGTAAGAGAGACAGGTTGGTGCGGAACTCCCACCGCTTTGTGGACAACTTTAGATTTTGCTAAAATTGGTTCGAACACTCTCTACTAAGGTTAGCTCTACTATGGCTACTACTATTCTGTGAATGACCGTATTTTTTTTAAAATAAGTTCGAACGTCGTCCACTAACCCCGCCTCTGAAGTTTATTGCGCTTGGTTATTTTTAGATCAAGTTCTCAGCCAAAGGCTGATCCGCCAGACGTCATCTTGTACTGTGAGGTGTTTTCGTTTGCTAGAAATTTAGAAACTCAAAACAATAAAAAACCGGCACGCATACGTTGCGTACGTGCGCCGGATTTGGTTTGAATGGTTACATTTAGATTTATCTACGAGAGTAGATAATTCACAATGTCTTTCATAGTATAGTCATCGTTTTCGGATGACATTACATGTTGAAGGAACGCCAATCCATGGCCGAGAGTCACGACTGGCGGTTCGATTGAACCATCCTTTAGTCGCTGACCTACGCCAACGGTTGAAAAGAGGCCATTGCCTAGACAGATGGAAGATTTAGCCTCCTCTTCCTTTCCTCCTTTTCTAAGGAAGTTGGATTTTGGTTCGGCAGAACAACGATATCCGATAGAGCCATCCTCCTTCAAGTACGGCAGGAGTAATCCTCCGATGTCGCATTTCCGTTTGCGCATTTTGTAGACAACAGGATCGCCGAGTGTATCTCGCCTGCGAACAACCCTGAATGGGAAACCGGTGGGAGATGCTTTCGGATCATTGAATACAACAAGCGCTCCGTTGTAAGCGTCTTTGCGGATAGGGTCGCGAAGGTCCGGTATAACGCCGGATATGTTGCATAGCGCGCCAATGGATCCAATCTGAATACCGATAGCCCCTTCCTTCTTGGCTTTTGCTAACATTTCAGGGCTAGCGCAGTTACCAGCATAGTAGTAACCAATTCCGAATTTTTCGCATATCGATCGCATTTCTTCAAAATTGATTTCGTCTTTCGGACCGTACACTGGTTCCCCAGCTTCTGTGAAAATGAGCTCCCCAGCTTCTTTCCTTTGTGGGGCACTGTGTCCACCAGCCCATTTTCCTCTTTCGAAAACACAACCATCAATAGTTTGTGTCCCTGACTTCAGCATCCTCAATATGATAGTTGACGATGAAATGATAGGAAAGAATAGTGGACGTTTGAGCTCAGTGAGCGAACAATTCATAAATTCACGAGGGTCGAACACCATGTCGTACCCTGATGGAAGACCAATAACGGTAATGTTATAGGTTGCTGGTTTGTGCTGGACCAGTTGATCTAGAACTCCGGATACTTGATAGGGAATTCCTGCGCCCATAAATAGGTAATCAACTCCTGCCAATAGTGCGCCATAGAGCGCATATAAATGTGGCATCTGGATTTTTTCCAAGAAGTTAATACCTATTTTTCCGTCGTGTCCTTCTTTTGCTAGCCACACTTGTGCGAAATTGCACACTATCGTCAGTTCAATCAGGTCCCGGGATGGATTGACAGAGAACTGCTCAATGTTGATGAACGGTTGAGTCACCGGTATTCCATTTTCTAAAAAGTA
>CAZBNI010000084.1:0-4808 GCA_964493105.1 uncultured Gammaproteobacteria bacterium | reverse complement strand
GCGTAATCGCCACAGCAGATCTAACTGACAGTGCGGTGACTAGCGCGAAAATTGCAGCTGCATCAGTTACACAAGTCGGGGGAATCCAATTCAACAACCAATCAAACTACAATCAAAACAGGAGCAAACTACGACACCGCAGAAACGATAATTATGACAACGGATGATAGTAATCTTTTCTGTATATTTTCTGGTTACGGCGCGACTGATACTGTAGACAATCACATCACTATTGGAATAAGCTTAGATGGAGAAATTATCAATCACACTGTCCGGCGTGAAACAATGGGTAGTGGCAACGGCTATTTAAACATGACAACCAATGCTATTTTTGATGTTGCAGCTGGCGAACACACCATTAGTTTACTCTGGAATACCAGTACCGGAACAACCTGAACTATGCATGCCAACACTTTTGACTGCATTGAATTAAAAAAATAAAAACCCTGACTTAATTACCAGTTAGGGTTTTTGGGTGGATAAAAATTTTTCTAAATCTGCTCCTCAGGGCACTCGCCCCTCGGGAAAAAGGCCGCAAAAATCCCTCTTTGTTCCCTCATCGCGCCAGCTCCACCCAGTGTCGCGCCCACCGCCGATCATAGCAATGCTATTTGCCATCTTATAAAAATCTATCTTCCACTCTCCACCTTCTTTTTTAAAGAAAAACGGCCAGCCCTCTTCGTGACTATACACCTCAAAGCACAAGACCGCGGTACTCGACTTAGCGCGCACAAAAGTCTCCCTACCGGCGTAGCACTTTCGTTCATTTTCCATATTTTCACACGTCGAGTGCAGTATCTCTTTCGGCTTTTCGGTAACTAGAGAATTCGCCAGCTCAATATCGCAGTTCTCCATTGCATCGAGTCGCGCCTGAAAAACCTTTTTAGCCCATTGTTCATCGTTCATTACGCTCTCATCTGGGGTTACTTCGCCGGTAAAGTTACCATTATTCAGTATGGAATAGAGAGCGCCACCAACTATACAAATTAATACAATCAACAACGCTTTATTTTTGTAGAACGCTGTCTGGATTTTTTTTGATTCTATTGCTTGCTTCTGCTATCCACTATTTTCCATAATTTAATTATACATTAACTCCAGTTGCTCAACCAATCCCTTGCGCCATACCATTATTAAAAACGTCTCCGAGAGTAGGGAAGTATTTTTTAAACAACAAAAGACCCCATAAATTACTTTTAGGGGTCTTTTAGGATAGTCAACCGTACTTAGTTGCGATCAAAATTGCGACGTGGTCGGTCATTCATTGGGCGCGCCTCATTGACTTTGAGGGGGCGTCCATCGATTTCCTGGCCATTCATTGTGTCGAGCGCTTTTTGATGATCTTCTTCGTTCGCCATTTCTACGAAGCCAAATCCGCGGGAACGGCCTGTTTCACGATCGGTGATCACTTTTGCTGACGCGACTGAACCGGCTGCTGCGAAAGCTTCCTCAAGCTGACGATCATCCACGTTGTAGGAAAGGTTCCCTACATATAATTTCTTGTCCATGAACTGTCGATGTATTAATTAATAAAATGCTATCTCTTAAGGAAGACCTTTGTCTCTAACGTGGGTTAGATATATCCCAAAAGACTAACGCGACTAGAATAACATAGGATCTATTGTCTTGTCAAATATAATATTTTTGTATGATACCATCATTTTTCAACTCCTCATTTATCTGATATAATAGTTGTAATAATCAAATAACAAAAGAGTATGAGATTACGTAGGATTGGGCTCATTGCGGCACTGGCAATCATCACAGCCGCTTTCCTATGGGCATTCGATGGTATTGTATTAACACCATGGGTCACGGACCTCGGCTTGTACGATGTGCCAACGTTCGTTTTTATGTTACACGTTACAGCCTCAATATTTCTTGCCTACTTTTTTGTTACCCGTAGATCAGAGCTGAAAAACCTAGATAAAAAAGATTGGCGAGCTTTTTTCTTAACCGGCTTTTTTGGCGGGGCAATCGGTACGATGGCGATTGTTGCTGCAATCATCAATGTTCATAGCAATCATTTAAATATTTCCGTAGTGCTCCTGCTCCAAAAACTGCAGCCCATTTTTGCAATTCTACTCGCACTCTTATGGCTGCGTGAACGACCAAAAAAAACCTTTTATCTCTGGGCCGCGGTAGCACTAATCGGCAGCTACTTTTTAACATTTGGGTTCGGAAAGCCAGATTTTGGTGCTCAAGGAATGCTTGTGCCTGCGTTGCTCGCGATCGTGGCAGCATTTTCTTTTGGTTCCTCTACTGTTTTTTCAAAAAAGGCAATTACTAAAATCAGCCATTGTCTGGGCACTGCGTTACGATTTTTTATCACGACCGGCATCATGGTTGTCATTATTATGCTGATTACCATACTGAATGCAAGTGGAATCGATACCGGGTACGAAGGTATTGATGGCTTCGGTGTTCTTAACTGGAAACTTATGGGCGTATTCGTGATTATTGCATTAACAACAGGCGGCACAGCAATTTTCATCTACTACTGGGGCTTAAAGCGCGTACTTGCTTCGCGTTCAACAATTTTTGAAATGGCCTTTCCTGTCAGTGCAATTGTGTTAGAATTTATCTTACATGACAAAATCCTATCTACCGGACAATGGGTTGGTACTGTGATCGTACTCGTTGCAATCGCTATTATCATAAATTTACGGACGTCAAAGCAACCAACACGAATCAATAAATAGTATGAAACAATCACAGCAACTTCTTCTCAGTTTTTTTCACGCGTTCGCGGTGGTTGCCTATGTGGTGACGGTAATATTTATCATGTTATCTGGGCAAAAGCTTTTTCAGCAGACCAAGATGACATACTCGCGCCAATCGCAATTCTTCTTCTGTTTACTGTATCGGTTGCAATCACCAGTATTGTAATTTTTGGAAAACCAGTACTCCTCTTCTTGGATGGAAACAAACGGGAGGCCATTACATTTCTGATGTATACGGTCATCTGGCTGTTCGTTATGACAACCGGCTATCTGCTTACACTCGCACTCATGTGAAGCTCCACGGCTGTAAAGCCATGGCTTCTTCCCATTCTTCGGCGAAACCAGCCGAAGCAGAAGTGCAAATATCCGCCCTTGATAAAAAGGAAAGACTCCTTAATGATTTGCTTATATAACAATCATGCCGAGCCCACGAGTTATAAGGTCCCAGGGCGAGGCATACAACTAATTTGCGGAAGGGATAGGAAACCACTTTCTCAAAGTGGTTTCACAAATAAAAAAACCGCTGTCGTCCTATGACAGCGGCTGAAAAACCAAATAGCTTATTACTGCTACTTCTCATTATAAAGCAGTTCCGCGATGGTTTCACTCAGCTCGTCAAACTTGTCGACGGGCCGTGCAATAACAGCAACTCCATTAAGTAACTCAGCCCGCTCTCGTTCGTGATCTGCATAGCAAACCACAAAGAATTCAGGACTTGAAGCCGCAACAATATCAGTCGCGAGCTCAAAATCAGTTACAATCACCAGGTCCGGCTCTACCGTAGCACGAATGCGCTGGTATTTTTCGGGCTCCACACGCTGAAGGTGAGGATCCAGTTCTTTGAATATGAACTTGATGACCGCCTCAATCGCCTTTGGAAGCGTTCCACTTCCAACGATGAGGATAAATTTGCGTGAGTCTGTTTCTCCATTTGGCATATATTTCTCCTTATTCTAGGATTGTTAGTGAACGATGTTTCGTATTTGTTTTCAGACTTCAAATGCTATCATAGACAAGCTCATTTGTCAACCCTGTAAAGATTCCTTCTCTAACAGGATCAAGAGTATGCAGCCCACCCTTTAACAGTGCCAATCACGCTTTTTTTTGGTACAATAATATCGTATCTAACTATTAATATATTTCGAGTATGGTTATTGATTTTAAAGATGATATCGTCGATGAAGACGGTATGCTTGGCTATTTCTCGTATAAAGAACGCATGAAGAAATTTTACCCGATGATGAAAGAGGCCCAAAAGACCGGTAAAAAGCAAAAAACAGAGATGAAGATAAAAGGCAGAACCTATGAGTTTATCGTAGACAAAGACGGTACTGGTAATCTGCGAAAAAAGCCGATCAAAAGCGGCTGGTTCTAGACGATGAGGGTTGACAAAAAAGCGTTAATACTCTATGGTAAATCATCCTCTTAAACCAAAAGGGGCAACATAATCTTCCATGATAAATCATTCACGAGTCGCACCAGCTACTCACGAGTTTGCTGAACTTTTCAAACAACCTCATCCACGGGGCGCCTTTGATGCTGCCAAAGACGAACAACGCGTCACAATAAACGAAGCTGTCGGTAAAATGGCATATGTTTATGAAAAAATCCGGAATGCTATTGATTATCAAGAAGAGCACCTTATCAGAAAAAATTCGATTGGCCGGATGCTCAAACGGCGTATTCGATCCCGTGAACGTGGTGATGTAATTGCTGAACCGTTGATTCGCGAACTGATTCGTGCGGGCTATATTAAAAATGGTACTTTTCCAGCGCGACGGATCATAGATGTAGAACATATTATTAACAAATACACATCCCTAATTCATTATTCAATTGGGCACGAGGGCCTCTTCTCCGAAAAAAATAAAACGTTCAATTGGATTATATCAATCGCAGCTTTTGAAATTGAGGAATATTTCAGTCCCAATGCCGAAGACGACGCGCTCGTTGAAACCATGTTTAAAATTTTCCGCCCATATGTCGATGTCAGGAAAGAAATTTTCAATCCCGAAGATCAGGACATCCAAGTCTATCTTGCAATACACCGAGCGCTGATTAAATCCGATCAGGCAATTCTTCAGT
>CAZBNI010000083.1:0-4854 GCA_964493105.1 uncultured Gammaproteobacteria bacterium | reverse complement strand
CTCCCCTCAACTTTCGTTGAGGTTCAACCTGGCCATGGATAGGTCACCTGGCTTCGGGTCTAGTCAGTACAGTCAATAGGTCGCGGGTTAACGCTCGCTTTCACTATACCTTCGCTCATATTAAGCTTAGATAAACTGTACTGAACTAACTCGTTGGTTCATTCTTCAATAGGCACACTGTCATCCGGCAAAGCCGGACTCCAGCTAGTTGTAAGCATACGGTTTCAGATACTATTTCATCCCCCTCTCCGGGGTACTTTTCACCTTTCCCTCACGGTACTTGTTCACTATCGATCACCATAGATATTTAGCCTTGGAACAGTAGTCGTCCCAGATTCCCATAGGATTTCACGAGTCCCATGGTACTTGAGAAGAATTATGTAGAGCTTATATCCTTTTCGCCTACAGGGCTGTCACCGTCTCTGGCGGCCCTTTCCAGGGCCTTCGGCTAAAGATATAAGAATCCCTTTTCTGCTGCTCTGTAAACAGAGTAGAGAAAAGGAGCTCCAGTTCGCGTCTACTTGATACTTGCAAGATATCAAAAATAATTCTCTCGCAACAACTCATTTGCAGCAGCTTGCACTTCTCCCTCACATACCGCAAGCGGCACGTGATTACACAAAAAAGATTTAGGCTCTTCCCGTTTCGCTCGCCACTACTAAGGGAATAAGCACATTTCTTATCGCTACCCGCGAATGTACGCGTGCGACGAAAAGAAATGCACACTTGTTTTCTTTTCCTCTGGCTACTGAGATGTTTCAATTCGCCAGGTTACCTTCATACATCCTATGTTATTTCAGATGCAGATAATTATGGTTTGAATCATAATTGGGTTACCCCATTCGGAAATCCCCGGATCAAAAGTTGGTTGCCACCTTCCCGAGGCTTATCGCAGGCTCCTACGTCCTTCATCGTCTAATGGTGTCAAGGCATTCACCGTACGCCCTTATTCATTGCAATCACTAAAACACCAAACTTTAATGTTTTAGTTGATACTTTATTCAATTCACCAACAATACTGCAATAGTATTGTTAGCAGAAGATACTTGTTACACCTATATTATGTTGTTAAGGTTCTGTCGAAAATCTGATCTGGAATCATTCTATAAGTATAAGTAAGGGTAATAGAGTGATCGGCAGTTCAAATATTCAATTGTTATGTACGATATTTATTAAGACCTTTCGTCTGGCTCTGATTCAGGGTTGTTACCTCGTTTCGCGAGGTAACAAAAATCCCGCGAGCGGCGGGACCAAACCGTCGATAAAATTTATACGATCTAGCCGCCTTTTTTCTTTATATATAGTGATTTTTCCATATATTGTCGGGTAATGTTTACTGGGGATAACGTGTTATTAATGCTCAATTAGTATATATCTTTTTCCACAACGTGTCAATGCCTTGGTTATTTGGGTGTTTTTTGCCAATATTAGCCTCTTGACTGGCATGAGCGACTCCTATACACTGAGGAGCAGTGGTTGAACTGTGTTATTTTTTGGTGCGCTATTGGTAGCTGTGGTTTTCTTCAAACCGATTTATTTTGTTAGTTCTAAAGCAGATGCTAACAAAGAGGTCAGTACGAGTTCTATCCGGCTATAAGTTATACGCACATCAGTGAATAGTACCCATTTAGTTGGGAAACAGGGACAATCACTCTACACATTTTAGGTTAGAGTAATCTGCACCCCTGTTCGGCATAGCCTTACAGGGATTTTTCTTTTATTTAGTAGCCAGTAAATTTTTCTGTCAGTATTTGTGGTTTTGGTACATCACAGTCCAGCAAGAGTTGATACATCGCATCAATCATGCAAGGGGAACCAACCAACATATATGATGATTTTTGGATTGAGAGTACGTGATTGTCAAGCATGTGAGCGTCAAATCTACCACACATACCGTCCCATTTCGGATCAGCCACCTCTGTCTCGGTCATGATCGGAAGGAATTTAAAAAAAGTAAACGCCCGCTCAAATTGCCTGAACTCCGGTAGAAAAGCGGCTGTGGACGCTTTTTGGTTAAGATAAAATAAAGTGATGTTCCGCTTCAGATTGGTATCCATGGCATACTTCACAATACTGCGAAACGGTACAATGCCAATGCCACCGCCTATTAAGATAAGAGGCTCTTTAATATCCTCGCGAAGCACCAATTCGCCAGCAGGGCCGATGATTGAAAAATTGGCACCAGGCTTTGCTTTCTTGATGTCTTGCTTGTACGCTGATTTACTGACACGCATTGCAAAGATCAATTCATCTTCAGTTGGCGAGGAGCCGATCGACATGGGCCGGCGATTGAGGCGCCCGTCATCTGATGTTTGATTGTTGTATACGAGCGTTGCAAACTGTCCTGCCGTGAAATCAAAACCCTCAGGCCTGTCAAAATACAGCGCCATGGTATTACGGGCGATTTCAATATTCTTCTTGAGTTTAACCGGATAGGTTTTTATCATAGTACGATAATAGCAGATAATAGTGTATCATTCAATTTGAATGTAAAAAAACCCCGGACGCGCGAAGCAGTCGGTGGTTTTTTTATTCTTTACAAAAAATTTTTCTTTTAAGAATGTAGCAAAAATAACCATTTCTTCACGTGCCGCATTCAATAGTTGTTCTTTTTTATCATCATCCGGTAGTGACTCGAAGTTTTAAGCACCAGCAGGCCGTACCTCCATGTGCCCATATATGTTGAATTAAGCGATTTTTGTTTGGACATTTGGGTCCGCATCGCGCTGGGCATTAAATTCATCTACGAGGGTGACTAATTTTTCTCTCAGTTGCTTGTTTTGGTCAACAAAGTTAGACATAATGGCTAGTGCGATTTCCCTAGCGCATGGCACTGGGAGGGATTGAAGTTTTTCTGTCGGAATATGAACGCCAATATGTAGCCATGGATATGGCAAGCCATGATCTAAGTGTCCTTCGCTTAATGCATCAACAGGGAAACCCATTACCTGCACCGCAACCTGTGTTTCTTTAATTCTTGAATCGACGGGGTAGACAGTGCCATCTCGTATTGCTTCAACTTCTGCGGTAGCATCTTCCCACTGCCGTTGTTTTTCTTGACATGCGACACATGAATTCAGAAAGTTTACATGTGGGCACGTTCCTGTTTCTTTATTGAACTGTTCTATGGAGGTAATCATATGGATTAATAGTGATAAAGGATAGTGCCGGGAATCCCATATCGTCCCACTACTAGAGTCAACTGTAATACACTATGCCAGAGGTGGGACTCGAACCCACAATCCTTTGCAGGAACATGGTCCTAAACCATGCGTGTATGCCAATTCCACCACTCTGGCACGATTGTATTATGTTTTTATGTGTTTTAGGTTTTAGATTTGATGATCAGTTTAATCCGTGGGCGGGCGTGTCGTGTGTATATATACCACCCACTACCGCTAAAGGGTACTGGGTAGCCGTGAACCCTTTAGTGGTTCACGGCAATTTTAGCCACCCCTGCATGTGTATGTATTCTACCTATTATATATAAGTATAGCAAAAGATCAAGCAGACGATGCGTAGATATGCTATACTGACGATAGAGATGAAGTTGAAATGTGTAGAGTAGCAGATTTTCCCTAAACAAAAGTAAAAAATACAAAACGTACTTCTGGAGGTCTAACCAAAAGAGAGACCAGTTCACTCTTTGTGTTTTGGTTTCTATTTTTGTCTCGACAGTCTTTGTTTTTTGCCCTATACTATGGGATATATGGAAGAAACAAAGCCGGAACAAAAGAAAAAATCATACAAGGTACCAAGTATACTTGTTTTTGTATGGGTTTTGATTATTATATTATTTGGGTATAGTCTCTGGATTGATAAAGATGATACCAATACGAATACCACAGCGACCAAAACGACAATTGAACCTCCTGATGCTGATGAGGTTGCGGCAGCGGCTGAAATGACAGAGCAACAAAAAGAACAAGCACTGGTACGTGATGGCATTCGGATTGAACATGTGAAATCATTCCGAACGGCACTCGCTACCTACTATGGAGAGAATGAAAAATATCCCGAAACAGTCGCAGATCTTGTCCCTGATTATCTTGAGAGTATTCCAGAAAATCCTTCACCTGGCGGTTTAACCTACAATTATACGGGTATTGGCTCAAGTCCGTTTCGGTATTATGAATTTGCGTATAAGTTGGAGGTTGGCACACAAAACATTAGTGCGGGATTACACGTGGCGTCGCCGGATAGCCTGACGTTGTGGTAAACAATTGAATACAGAGAATCGAGTAACGGATATTTCTCGATAAAAATGTCGATAGGGTGTTTTGATCCTGTCGGTTTTTGAAGCAAGCGAGCTTTACTATTTTAAAATCATTTGCTGTCAGGGAGTGTTATGGTTTTGTGTGTATTTTGGTGAAAATATATCGCGCAACGTTTCTATTGTATGCAATTGGATGAGGATTCATATAGTTTTTGGAGTGTGTCTGTGATATACTGAAAACAAAGAGCAACACTTCACGATGAGGAGTTTAAACGTGGTACATCGTAGGCACCATCCTGTGGAATCTGCGGAACAACGGGCGAATCGGAGAAGTACACATGCTAGGAAGCATTTTCATGGACCGAGGCTCTCAAAACCGCCACAGAAAAAAAGAAACAAAAGACGATGATTCGCACTAGCGAATTCACAGGACCGGGAAGTAATATTCTTTTCGGCCCTTTTTTATTTGTTTGACAGTTTATAGAAGTCGTTTTTTTTGCTATACTAAAGGTAGAAATAGACATCGTCTTGCTCTCAGAGCGCCGTCGGTAACAGGAATCATCAAAGAAAATAGTGCGCACGAATGTTAGAAAATAGTTTTAAAAATAATGTGTAGGGATGGCGCCGTCGCATACAAT
>CAZBNI010000082.1:0-4888 GCA_964493105.1 uncultured Gammaproteobacteria bacterium | reverse complement strand
TGGAAAATATAATATTGATTTCGAGAGGATTCAATAGCTTCATGTCCTGGCAGAGGGATAATTATGTGTTTGGACCGAAAAAAACATCTTCTCATAGTAAGAGTACTATTGCTTTCTCTACCACAGCTGACGGCAACATGTCTTTTGTGTGGGGAAAAGCGATGAAGCGGTAAATAATAGAAAGAAGTTTTTACAAGGTGTGAATATTTCACTTAAGCATTGTATTGCCATGGATCTGCAACATGGCGCAGATATACTGCACATTGATTCGTCAAAGAAGGGTTTTGGAATGCTAACACAGGGTGGTGTGCATGGGGATTGTCTTATCACTAACGAAAGAAGATTATTTTTGTTTATGCTCACGGGCGATTGTTTACCGATTATTGTTCATGACCAGAAGCGCGGCATTATCGCGTTAGCTCATATAAGCAGAAGCAATACAGGTAAGCTATTTGCGCAAGCGATCGTCAAGAAAATGATTGTTGAATTTGGTTCTCAGATGTCAGATCTGGAAGTTACCATTGGACCATGTATTCACAAGAAGTCCTATATTAAGAAAAGCGTACCTGAGCAAGCAATTCCAGAATGGCGTGAATTTATAACGAAGACTATTTCAGGAAGAGTCATGATAGATCTGCTTGGCTATAACATACAGCAGTTAATCGGAGTAGGTATTGTACGGGATCAAATTAACGTTAGTAGCATTGATACTGCCCAGTCAAAAAACTATTATTCCCATCGCCGTTCAGTAAGAACCGGAGAGCCGGAGGGGCGTTTTGCAACGGTTGCAGGAATGATGTAAGAGGCGATACGCACTATAGCTAAGCGGCCAGGCATATTATTGTTTTTATTAGTAAGGGCGTAGAATATAAGTACGGAGTGTTTCGAATAATAAAAGGATGCAAATAGATTTTTTAAATAATCCGGAGCATAAGCGGATCCCAGCTGCAAAGTGATGAAGAAAGGAGACATTCAGTGAGGGTTTGACTCCTTACCTTCCCGCTCGGGATAATCGTCGGATACGGGACGTTGTATTCGCAACGTTAGCACGATGGCTGTTATACGAGTTGGCTGGATGGTTCGCGCTCCGGACTTTTTTATAATAAACAAATTACCTTTATTAATGAGGTCGTTTTAAGTTATCCATAGGTAGATCTTGACATAAAAATAAATTAAGTTTATTGTTAATTTAGATCTAAATTATTAATTTTTAAATTTATGGCAAAACCTATAAAGATTGAAGCAATCAAATTAAATCAAAAAACCAAAAAAGGAAGTGAAGTATTTGTTGCCTCAATTCAAATTAAATCTTTACTTGATTTGACTTCATTTAAGGTCAATTGGTGGAATAAAGATAAAATGGGCGCAAAAGATCAAGGATATCAGAGAGAACCGGCAGAAACAAGAAAGAAAAAAATTGGTAATTATTTAGTAAATTATGACCAACCAATATTTCCAGCAAGTATTGTTTTAGCCTCAAGGTCAAAAATTAAATTTACATACGTAAAAGGTAACGCGGGGTTTTTAAGTATTTCCAGTGAAAATTATCCATTATGGGTAGTCGACGGCCAAACAAGAATTGAAGGGTTTAGATATACCGTAAAGGAATTAGGATTTCAACCAGCTGAAAATTATGATATGCCCGTAACCATTATTACAAATCTTGAATTACTTGATGAGCTAGAACAATTTTATGTATTAAATAGCACTCAAAAAAAAGTTAATACTGCATTAGCGCAGAGACTGAAACTCGAACTTGCGCGAGAGCACGGTTTGGAAAAATTTATGTCAATGAAAATTGGTGAAGAGTGGGAACCAAAAGCAATTATGGTTACAGACTTATTAAACTCAAAGTCGAAAAGCGAAATTTGGTATGGAAGAATCCAATTACCAAATACAAAAAAATCTCCAATAAATATAATTCCACAAACGTCTTTCGTTACTTCATTAAAACCTCTCTTTAAAGATGGATTACTCAAAAGAATTAAAAGTGTTGATATATGTGCTGAATACCTAAGGGAATACTGGATGGCTGTAAGAGATCATTTCCAAGATGCATTTGAGTTACCAAAAGATTATGTTATTCAAAAGACACCGGGAGTATTTATTTTGCACAGTCTTGCAGTAAGTATTTTTGATAATTTGTATCATAAGCATCAAAAAATTGATAGAGTCAATATTTATAAGGAATTAAATTATGCATTTACTGAAGATATGACTAGTAATTGGTGGATGAAGGAAAGTCACACAGGTGCGGCAACTGCAGGAAGTATGAAAGGATTTAAGAGGCTCTCAGATAGATTTAAAGAGAATTTGCCAGTACCGGAACTAAAAAAGTAACCCCATTTTTTATAGCTAATCCTATTTTATGCTACAATAACAGCATGAACATATTTGATAATCTGAATGCGCAACAGCGGAAGGCGGCTACTCATGGCGAGGGACCACTTTTGATTGTTGCCGGTGCTGGTAGTTGACAGCTTGTTGACAACTTTTATTTTTTAATATACATTCAAGTCGTCAACTAAAACCTTCCCAAAATACATGGGAAGTTTTTTTATGACGCAAAGGAGAATATATCAAGATGAATATCCGTATTTTGTAACGTTCCTGACTCGAGAGGGATATCCATTGTTTGAAAGAACGAAATACGTAGAATTGTTATCGAAAGAAACATTTGTTTCCGCTCAAATAAAAAGGTTTGATGTATTGAGTTATCAAATAATGCTGGATCATGTGCATATATTGACTTGCAAGCGCACCTTGGAGAAGGTGCGCTTGGGGGATGATTTTGGCCGTACTGATATAAACATCGAGTGCACGATCTCCACCGAGAGCACGCTTTCCAGCGTGCGATCCGACAATAAACACCAACACACCATCTCCGATTTAATTCAATCCGTCAAAGGAAATTTCTCTCGAAAAGTGAATATGGGTAATATATGGCAACGTCGTTTTTATGCCCGTATTGTTGATAACCGTAAATATTTGGAAATGGTTGTCCATTATATTAAACAAAATCCTATAAAAGCTGAATTACCGCCGCGTTATTGTGAATTTCCATACCAATATATTGATTGGGAGTCAATTAATATGCTTTTTGATCTATTCCATCAATGAAATTTTATGCTACAATAGTAGTATGAATATATTTAATAATTTAAATGCGCAACAGCGGAAGGCGGCTACTCATGAAGAGGGGCCGCTTCTCATAGTGGCAGGCGCCGGTACCGGAAAAACCACCGTGGTAACCCAGCGGATTGCGTGGCTGATTATGGAAAAAAAGGTGCCGACTGATGGCATTTTGGCTTTGACGTTTACCGAGAAAGCCGCTGCTGAGATGGAAGAGCGGGTGGATGTGCTACTGCCGTATGGGTATGTAGACCTATGGATTTCAACGTTTCATGCTTTTTGTGAACGCGTTCTGAAAGATAATGCACTACAGATTGGATTACCGCCTGATTTTAAGCTTCTTAATGAAACGGATCAGGTTTTGTTAGTGAGGCAGAATCTGGACGCGTTTAACCTTGATTATTACCGACCACTCGGCAATCCAACCAAGTTTGTACAGGCTTTGGTAAAGCATTTTTCACGGGCAAAAGACGAAAATATAATGCCGGATGAATATGTTGAATACGCGCAAAACGTTAAGCTGGATCGGGGCGATCATGATTTTGCAAAGAAAAAAGACGAGGCAGACGAGGAGTTTACCGAAGAGCAGCGTATGCAGGAAGTGGCTAATGCCTACCATGTGTACCAGCAGCTTTTGTTAGACAACAGCGCGCTTGATTTTGGAGATCTGATTCTGTATACTATCAAGCTTTTTAAATCGAGGCCAAAAATTTTGGAAAAGTACCAAAAGCAGTTTCAATACATTTTGGTTGATGAATTTCAGGATACCAATTACGCACAGTATGAGCTTATAAAGTTATTGGCAGGGGAGAAAAAAAACATAACGGTCGTGGCTGACGATGATCAGGCAATTTATCGATTCAGGGGTGCCTCAACAAGCAATGTGCTGCAATTTAAAAAGGAATTTCCTGAATCTGAGGATATTGTTCTATTACGAAACTATCGTACTGTGCAGAATATTCTTGACCTATCGTATAAATTTATTAAGCAGAATGATCCAAACCGGCTTGAGTACCAGTTATCAAAAGGCACAGTCGATCCAAAAGGAGCGCCACTCAAAAGCAAAGTCAGCAAGAAGCTGAAGTCTTCTCGGGAAGGAAACGGCCCTTTGAACCACCTCGCATTTCCATCACATCTGGAAGAAGCTGCGGGTGTGGCAAAGAAAATAGTTGAGATTATGGGTAAGAATTCCGCCAAAGGCGGATCCGCCTTTGGCGGAAAAAAACTCCAATGGGGTGACTTCGCTATCCTGATCAGGGCGAATGCGCATGCAAACGAGTTTATTACCGCATTGTCACGGCTTGAAATACCGTATCAGTTTTTAGCATCGCGCGGTTTATACGCACAGCCTGAGGTCATGGATGTGCTTGCGTATCTCAAGATGCTCGACAATTATCATGAGAGTCCTGCGTTGTGGCGCGTTCTTACGTTCAAGCACTGGAACCTGCCCGTGAAAGACCTGATGACCATTTCTGGATATGCAAGGCGAAAAAGTATTTCGTTATTTGAAGCGTTACGTAAAGGCAGGACAATACAGGGCGTCAGTACTGTATTTGTAACAGCAGTTGAAAAAATACTGTCGATGATTGAAGCGCACACAAAGCTGGGTAAAACAAAAAGCGTATTACCGGTAGCGTTGCAGTTTATGAAAGATTCTGGGTATTTAAAAGAGATGACAAAAAAAGATACTCCTCCGAACCTGGAAAAAATTGTACATCTCAATCAGTTTTTCCGAATAATTGAAACATTTGAAACA
>CAZBNI010000081.1:0-4892 GCA_964493105.1 uncultured Gammaproteobacteria bacterium | reverse complement strand
TGATTTTTACAAACATCCTGTATACCATGATTTGTTCCCAGTGTGCCTGCCAAAAGCGTCATATTATACTCCTTGCCAGCATTTAAATACGCGGAAGGTCGAGTTGAAAATGATTTTACATTTGGAAATGTAATACTCTTCATCGCGGTAGCAGTACCTGGCAATTCATTGAGTTGAATCGTGCCTTCACATGTTTCGCCACCAGGACAATCCCCGTCATTATTGCATACCAATGCTGTAGTTACAGAACAATAAGCTCCACTCAAAGAAGAAAGGCGCATTTTACTTGAGAAAACAGCTTGCAGAGCTGTATTCAAACAAATATTGACTGCACCATCATCAGGATATATCGCAGTGACTGTTGGTGGAGTCGAAAGTGTTGTACTACCGGTCCGGAACCGCCATATTTTCCCTGCAAACGGGTCATAGATGTTTGCCAAATCATCAATTGCCCCATCGAGTGTCACTTGGTAATCAGTATTTTCAAGATAGTCTTCAGCAGGTGAAAACTCTAATATTGCGTTAAAAACTGTCCAAATACCGCTGACTTCATCACCAACACACGCGTTTGCAATACAAACGCCGGATGCGCAGTCAACATTCCCGTTCGCAGTACAATCACCGCCATTGGGAAGACTTGCTCCGCTGATAACCTCCAAATGCGCATTACCAGGTACAGACGTTTGATCAATATCATCAATAAAATACGCCTGAATAATGCTACAGAGTGGGATATCGGTCTCGCCTTCATGCGGGTCAACAAATCTTGTCCTAAAAGCATTACCGCCACCAGGAGAAAAACCATGGCCACCAGGACCACCGCCACCGCCACCTGTTGCGTCCTGAACACGATCCATAACAAAGAGAACGATCGCCCATGCAAGCAACACAATGATCAAGCCAATGACCGCCCTGAGTATTATTTTTTTCGCCTTATCAACTTTTTCCGGATTTCCGTTTGCGGTCATCCATATAAATCCGCCGTACATAATCATAATGACGGCTACCAACCCAAGAAATCCCAAAAACCACTGTACAATATTAATTACCGTGGATAATAAATCAGCAGTACCAAGACCAAAGGTTGTACCAAGTGACGGATCAACGTCTACCTGCGCCAGCGCAGTCTCTGATGTCCCAACCAAAAGAAAAACCGCCAGAAAAAACGCGGCCAAGATAAAACCAGCTGCTATGCCCCAAAAAAACTTTTTTTTGTAGCGTTTTCCCATTTATATGGTAGGTTCGTGCTAAAATAATTATGTATCAAATGCCAGTAGCACCCCTTGCTCTAGAAACTGGACGTGCTAATACTATTACTATTATGCCACGAGCTCATTGACAATGCGAGCCACCTCTTTGCCGTCAACATGTCCTTTGAGTTTTCCCATTGCATGGCCCATAACTGAACCAAAATTTTTATCCGCCCCTTCGAGCGTGTCGATAACTCCTTGAACAACTTTTTTAACCTCGTCCTCAGAAAGCTGCTCTGGTAAATACTTTTTAATGATTTTAAGTTCTTTTTTTTCTTTTTCAGCAAGATCATCACGGCCACCTTGTGTGTACGCTTCAATTGAATCCCTGCGCTGTTTTGATTGGGACGAAAGTACTTCGACGACTTCTTCTTCGGTTAATTCTTTTTTCTTTGCGATAAATTGGTTGTGAAATGCGTTTTTAAGCAACCGCAGGACAGAAACAAGTGTTTCGTCCTTCGCGGTCATTGCTGCACGCAAATCGTTTTCAATTCGCTCTTGTAGTTTCATTTAGATTTTTGGTGTCTGATTATTATTTTCGTACCCGAGCCTCCAAAATTTTCTTGATTGTACCTCTTTTATTTGGACGCTTAGGATCAACAAACTCATCAAGCTTGCCAATTTTTCGCAAATGCTCTTTTTTATCGCGAATGTTTTTTCGCCGCGTCGCCTCTTCTTGTAATTTTAGCTTGCTTTTCTTTCGTTCGTGAAATCGTCCTTTTTTTGCTCTGATCAGCACTCCGCTTGCTTGAACTTTTTTTGTAAAACGTCGTACAAGACTTTCAGGAGATTCTCCGTCCCGCTTTTTCACTTCAACCACGATTTATTCACCTCCTTAATTAATATAACAATATATAACAATAAATGTTTAAATGTTTAATTGCTCGTTCCTTAAAGCATGCCTAATATACCACATAAAATTACCTTTTGTCAATAAAATCTATACAAAAACAAATCTGTCAATAACAGGCTCCCCGAAGACAAACAAATTATGCCAATATTAGACCAAATCTTGCATTTTCTTACCACCTAATAAATGGATATGAAGATGTGCTACTTCCTGGCCTGCGTCTTTGCCACAGTTATTGATTAGTTTGTAGCCACTCTTGGCAACATCAAATTCTTGTGCTAGTTGTTTTGCTGCATGCAGCATTTTGCCAAGAAGAAGTATGTGCGTTTCCGCAACTTCATTGAGCGAAGGAATATGCACCTTAGGTATGAGCAAAAGATGCACCGATGCTTTTGGCTCAATATCCTTGATAACGATAAAATCAGCTGTCTCGCGTACAACTTCGGCAGGAATCTCTCCCTGGACAATTTTGCAAAAAATACAATCCTTCATAATGAGAAGTTACGTTTTCTTATTTTCTTCGTCCCGTTTTTTTACGACACCGTGCTTTTCCAATCGCTTTTCGATCTCAGGAATGACTTTTGAGTAATCAACCGTCTCCTGAATGCCATTTTCCATATCGCGGATCAATATAGTGCCGTCCATAATTTCCTTCTGACCAAGAATAACTGAAAACTTTGCCTTCAGTTTGTTTGCAAGCTCCATTTGTACTTTTAGTCCATCCTTTGCAAAATTTTCTGAAACATTAAATCCTGACTGCCGCAAATCTTCGAAAAGTTTTAACGATTTCTTCCGGGCAGTGTCACCCAGCTGAGCTACAAAAATATCCGGCGCCTGACGTTCCGGAATCTTACAATCATTATTCTTGAGCTCAATTATCAGCCGTTCAATCCCTGCTGCAAAACCGATAGCAGGCGTTGGGTGGCCACCAAGCATTTCTACTAAATAATCATACCGCCCTCCACCGCCTAGTGCGCTTTGAGCACCTGGTTTGACAGGCGTTCGCACGAAACTCTCCTGTGGTATCTCCTCTTCTTGAGATTCATTGCTCTTTTTACTTCCCCCTGACTCATCTTTCTTTTCATTCACCTCTTTCTCGACTATCGGTATTTCTTTTCTTTCTTCCGGCCAAATTTCAAAAACAGTACCTGAATAATAATCAAGTCCACGTACCAAACGAGGATTCAACACGTAAGGAATCTCAAGTTCATCAAGATGCTCAAGGACCTGAACAAAATGTTGGTTCGATTCTTCGTCTAAATAATCAATGATCTGCGGTGCGTCCTGTGCTAATATCTGGGCGTCTGGATCTTTTGAATCAAGGAGTCTGAGCGGATTTTTTTGCAAACGATTTCGATCATCTTCTGACAATGAATTCTTTCGTGGCTTATAATAATCTTGCAGTACTTTTTTATACTCTTCACGACACTCTGGTGTACCAATACTGTTGACTTGCAGCGTTACCGGCAATCCCAGTTCGGCAAAAAAATTATAAGCAAGCATCATTATCTGTGCATCAAGCACCGGATGCTGATCACCAATGGCTTCAAAACCAAACTGATAAAACTGACGGTATCGCCCTGCTTGTGGTCTATCATAACGAAAAAATGGGCTGATATAGTACATTTTTACCGGCTGAGGCCTATTGAGCATTCCGTGCTCAATATATGACCGTACAATACCGGCCGTGCCCTCAGGAACTAATGAGATTGAATCCCCACTCTTATCTTCAAATGAGTACATCTCCTTTTCAATAATATCAGTATTCTTTCCAACTGATCGTGTGAATAAAGCAGTTTCCTCAAGCAGAGGAATATCAATGCGTCCGAAACCATATGCCTCTGCAAGAGATCTGACTCGATCACGAATGAAATTCCAATACCCCTGTTCCTCAGGTAAGATATCCCGCATGCCCCGTAATAATTTTAGTGCTTTCTTCTTTGGCCGTTCCGTGGATTTTTTTTGTAATGTTGCTTTTAGCATATTACATTCCGCTTATTTGATAATCTGGAGTGACAAAATGTTGAAATCGATCAAAAGGCCATACCCGGAGCCACGCTCGCCCCACTAAATATTCTTTTTCAAGCGGACCGAATGCTCTCGAGTCAAGGCTTACAGATCTATTATCTCCTAATACATAGTATTCATCTTCGTCCAGTTTTATATTGACCGTTCCACTCGTATACACTCCATCTCCAAGATACGTCTCCTCGAGTAGCAAACCATCGATAAGGGTATTACTAAAAATCGTTACTACACCATCCTCAATAGAAATAGTCTCGCTAGGCAACGCTATGATACGTTTAATGAAAAACTCGGATTCATGCTGAGGATTCCGCACAACAATTACGTCGCCGCGTTCTGGATCTGAAAATCGATATGTTATTTCATCAATGATCAGATACTCGCTATCTTGAAATGTTGGCTCCATGGAAGCTCCACGCACATAAAACGGCTGAAACAAAAAATAACGTATCGGTATAATGATCGCTAACGCAATTACAACAATTTTTATCAGTTCAATAAAAAAACTTTTTGGCGATTTAGCAAAAGACGGCGTTGAATCATCCTTTGATTGTGAAATTTCTTCTTGTTTCTTTTTCCTTCGATCTTCACTACTACCTAATGATAAGCGCATAATACTAAATGTAACATTACTTTATTATTTATTTTTTGGTGGGTGATTCAGGACTCGAACCTGAGACCTCTACCGTGTCGAGGTAGCGCTCTAACCATCTGAGCTAATCACCCTTAGCTTTGGCAGGTGGGTGCGAACCATGCCGCTCCCAGCC
>CAZBNI010000080.1:0-5022 GCA_964493105.1 uncultured Gammaproteobacteria bacterium | reverse complement strand
ATTATCGTTCTTGAGGGACTTGAACGAAAGATTGAAGATGCACAAGATGAAAAGTCTCGTGTAAAACTGGAAGCATCTAAGCAAGTACTAGATGAAATGGACGCCGCAGTGGTAGCACCGATTATGGTAGGCAATAGCCTGAACGCTATCGCAGTATTCGGACCAAAGTTGTCAGGTGACCCCTTTGGCACCGAGGATATTGATTTGTTGAAATTGATCGGTCCACAGCTCGCATCAGCGCTTGATAAGTCACGGCTGTATGAAGAAGCACAGCGGTTTACTGATCGGTTGAAAAAAGAAGTCGCGGTGGCAACAGAAGATCTGCGCAGTACAAATCTGCAGTTGCAAGAACGAAACAAATTTTTGGCTGCACTGCAAAATGTTACTAATCTGATTACGCGGACATTGGATTTCAAAAAAGTAACGCAGGCAATCGCGGACAGCATACATACTGAACTTGGATACGTTGGCGGCATTGTCATGTTTCTTGGTAAAGATAGAAATAAACTGTTTCCTGACGCGGTTAGCCGGAGCCAAAAATTGGATGCGGTTATTAAATCATTACCAAAATCCATCAATGAGTACTGGGGAGAAATGAAGATGAGCAAGAGTTGCTCAATTAAGGCGATCAAATATGGCAAAGTACAGATCGGTACTGACCTTGCTGAGTTTTTATCACCAGCGCTTGATTCGAAACTGTGCTTTGAGATTCAGAAAAAGATTGGAATTAAAACAATCATCGCGTTACCGATTTATTCGGAGGAAGAAATTATCGGTGTTATTGATTTTCTGCTTGAAAAAGAACCCGGCGAGATGAAGGATACTGACCTGTCGATCATGAAAGCGCTTGCCAATCAGACCGGCATCGTGTCTCGTAATATCGAATTGTATCGGCAGCTCGAAGCTTCCAATGAAGAACTGGAAGAGGCAAATAAGCATCTGCACCAGCTTGATCAGGCCAAATCAGAATTTGTTTCTATCACGTCTCATCAGTTGCGCACGCCAATGACTGGCATTATGGGATATCTGTCCATGATCCTGCAGGGAGATTTTGGCAAGGTTCCTGCTGAGCAGAAGAAAATCATGGAAGGGCTTTTGGAAGAGTCGCAGCGCATGATTCGGATTATTAATCTGTTCCTTAATGTTTCCAAGATTGAGTCAGGCAAGATGGAGCTTAACCTGGCCGAGGTACAGATTGAAGAAGTGATTAAAAAAGTAACAGCAATGGTTCAACAAGCTGCTGACGATAAAAAAGTTAAACTCATTTATAAAAAACATAAGAAGGCCTTGCCTACAGTCTTGGGGGACAAGGACAAGCTTGGGGATATTGTATTGAACTTTATTGATAACGCGATCAAGTACACGGATAAAGGCTCCGTAACACTGAATGCGGAAGTCGATGATGATTTTATGCATTTTTCAGTCAAAGATACTGGCCGTGGTATTGAACCAGAAGAAGCAAAGAAACTGTTTACCAAGTTTGTGCGTGGATTTGGCATTGCGCAGGTGAATCCTGACGGTTCCGGGCTTGGGTTGTATGTTGCACGGCGTTTGACTGAAGCGCATCATGGAAAGATTTGGGTTGATTCCAAGGGAATCGGCAAGGGCTCAACGTTTAATGTACTGATTCCGCTTGCGAAAAAAGCAGGAAAGAAGAAAAAGGAAAATAATTGATAAGCATCATTTTTAATATATTAATAATAGCTCTTTAACAACATTAAAATAACACACGTGGCCAAAATGGGAGGATTACAAATGAAAAATTTGATAACTAAAGATTTAGTTTTAACAGTAAAAAATAAGTATAACGTTAATATTCCGCATTCAATCAATCTAACACTTCACGCATTAGAAGATGAGTTCGTAAAAGCACTATCAGGGATACTTTATAATAACAAAGGAAATCAACTCATTGTTTTAGGTGAAAAGGAAATAATTTCCCCATTACAGAAAGTTGTTAATGAAACGAGGATTCCGATTATTTCTTTTGATGATGTGTTTTCAAAAGAAATAGTTTCACCTAATTTGTTTTACCTAAGTACTTCCCGACAGATCGATGACTATGACAATAGAGTATTCTCGGTTACGACTAGTTGCGGTATGCCAAATATAAATCAGCAGCTTCAAAGAATTTATGATTCTTTGGGCGCAGGTAATAACAAGCAGGTTGCACTTTACGATCTGGGAATCTTTTCAGGCGGTTCTTTGGCCAGAGTTATTTCTAGTATCATTGCAGCTGGTTTTGATCCTAGGATTGTTTATACCAGTATTATTCGGCAGATTGGACTACAGCGCATCGCAGAAGAATTTAATGAAATTGAGTTAAGGCTGATTTGCCTAAACGAATATTGCAAAGGAGGATGGGATGAATTGCGCGATATTATCGGGATTCATGGCTTTAAAGTTAATCCCCAAGTAGTAGAATTTTTTCCAGAGCAGCAGACAAACAACACTTTCCTTCCTTATACAGAAATAATTGACTGGTTTTCTTTGCCGTACAACCCATTAGACACTCGAAGATTAATTGAGCTTTGCGAGCAATATCGTCAAGAATTGGTTAAGATAATAAATATAAATCTTGGCTTGGAACTCAAAATAGTCGGCAAATTTCAAAACCGGAATGTCTATTCTATCTTAAATAAGTCAAAGGAGAACTTCTAATGAGAATTGAACCATTAAGCGAACAAGATTGTTCGTTAACTACATTCACTGAATTGTTAGACGATATTCATCCTGGGGAAGGTGAAAGATATTTACCCTTCCTTCGGAGTTCTTTTTCCGTTTATTCAGCATTAACTGAATTGGTAAAAAGCGGTGGAGAATCTGTATCGCCATTAATTATTGATCAGGGTGAATTAAAGAAGTGGGTTGTTTTTTTCGGCGTCTTCGTAGATGGTGTCCTGGTGGGTATTGGAGGATGTAAATACCAGCCACCCGAGATTAAAATACGAGTCAAAGAAGAAAAGGGAAAAATTTACCCAATAGAAAGCAAACAGTTTTTTCACGGAGATTGTCAAGGGCAAGATTGTTTCCATTTAATCTCTCTACCGGCTTATTTGGAGATAGGCCCTACAGTAATCGAGGATTCAAGTAGAGGTAAGGGATATTTCGCAGTGCTTCACCAGACAAGATTGAGATTCCTTCTTGAGGTTTCAGAGAGTCGTATTGAATATCCAAACGTTTTACTTATAGGTTCAACAGGACCACTCCGAACACAGTTAGCAAGTTTCTATCAGTGTGTTGATCGGTTTCAACCAATTATCCCACGGTTTAAAAGAGATAAAATATTCATCCCTGATACAATTTGGAATAACATCGGACATATAAGAGAAGAAAGCATTGCTTCAGGTATGCTCGCCCAGCGTTTGGCTCTTCAGCAAATTGGTTATAAAAAAACCAACGGTGGACCTGTTTGGTGGGGTTCGTTAAAAAAGGCGCATCAGCAGATTTTTTAATCTTCAATATGTTTTAATGTGTTTTGCCACACTTTTATTATTGAAAGTGTAGCTTTCTTTTTTTATAGATTGTTGTTACTATGAATACATAAAATAATTTTTATGAGAAACGAGAAGATAGCAGTATATAAAGTTAGTGCCGGAGGCTTTGTTACGCGTCAGAAAAATGGTCAAAAAGAAGTTTTATTGGTTGAAAAAAGCTATGGTGCATTAAAGGGAAAATTAGCTTTTCCAGGAGGTTATATCAACCATCATGAAGATGTTGAATCAGCGCTTAAAAGGGAAGTTTATGAAGAAACTGCGATTGAAATCAGTTCACAGGAATTAATTGGAGTTAGATTTTTATCTGAATCAAAAGAAAGTTCCATCTATTTTATTTTTTTAGCCAGAGTAAAAAATATTAATCAGGAGCCAAGAGTATCCTCAGAATCGGATTCAGTTAAGTATTATAATTTAAAAAATTTGAATAAGAAGAAAAATATATCATCTTTAGTGAAATATGTTTTAAATAATTTTCAAAGAGGTAGGTCTCTGTATAAAACAAATTTTTCCCCCAAAGAGATCAAGACCGTCAAGAATAATTATCAATTTTATTTAAAGAAATAAAAATAATTACAGCTCTTTTTATTTAGGAGGTTAGCATGAAAAGAAGAATTGCCGTTTTGGGCGGTTCTTTTGATCCGCCACGCAATGGTCATATAGAAGTAATTAAGAGTCTTTTAGAAGTAAAAGATCTAATAGACGAGGTTTGGGTTTCACCAACAGGCGTTAGAAAAAGCAAGAAAACAGTGGCCAGTCCACTGCAAAGGTTCGCCATGATTGAATTGGCGATTAATGTAAGCTTTGATAGCAAGTCGCTGGTGAAGGTACTGGATGTCAGAACTGCCAGCAAGAATTCTTATCCGACTATCGTTTTACTTGAGAATCTTGAAAGTTGGTATCCTCAAGATGATTTTTATCTCGCTGTCGGATCAGATAACGCTCAAGAGATTGAAAACTGCTGGTATCGTGGCCGAGAGCTAGTCCAGACCAAAAAGATCATTGTAATTCCAAGGACGGAAACAGAACTGGTTGATAACTTGCCTACCAACTTTATTGTTCTAGATAAACAATTTAGTGTGGGCGGAAGTTCATCAACAGAAATGCGCCAAAAAATTAAAACTGGAGAGGATATCTCACATCTTGTACCACATATAATCATGGCTTATATCCAAAGATATGGTTTGTATAGATCAAGATATCCGTCTGCCGAGATTCAAAACAAAGGAGAGTGATAATGGATAAGAAGGAAATGGGATTTGTAATTTGGCTGGGAGGAATACCCGCTTCTGGCAAAACTACCCTAGCACAAAATACTGCTAAGGTTCTAGAGGAATATGGGATAGACATAGAGATATTAGATTCCGAAGATATCAGAAATGAGCTTAGTCCGGATTTGGGATTTACAGCTAAGGATAGAGATCAAAACACTAAGCGACTTGCCTGGATGGCTAAGCTTCTGTCTAAACATGGGGTCTCAGTGTTTATTGCATCAGGCGCAGTTTCACGCGAGCATAGAGAACGTGTA
>CAZBNI010000079.1:0-5027 GCA_964493105.1 uncultured Gammaproteobacteria bacterium | reverse complement strand
ACTCGGGACAATTCCCCTCTATCACTTCACCAAGCGTATTTCTAGCGATAGATGGCTACCCTTGCTTGCCCCGTTGGTATTTTTACTGCACCCCGCTATTATCAATATGACCTTAAACGGGTTTTATACTTCCGTACTGGCAATACCGCTTGGATTATTTATGCTGTACTGTATTGAAAAGAAATCATGGTGGTTTATTCTGTTTTTAGGGTTAATTTTGTTGTTACGCGAAGAATTTTTTCTGATCGCTTTATGTGCAGGAGCGGTATTGTTCATCGTGAAGCGCGACTGGAAAAAAGGAGCCGTTTCGATGTTACTGGGAGGATTGTTTTATTATGGAGTATTTCACATTTACTTCCCGTGCTTTAAGGGGCCTTTACACAAAATTGAATATTATTATGGGTGGTTAGGATCGTCCATTCCTGACGTTATCAAAACGATACTTATCAGACCAATTACGATTATAAAGGAATTGATTTCCATGGAACGAATTATGTATGTCATTCAGATTTTGGCGCCACTCTCCTTCGTATTTATTTTTAATCCTTTATTTACTGCTTTAGGTTTAGGATTTATTGTTATCAATTTATTGGTCGATACCCCGGAGCGTTTAAATATTAGTCTGTACTATGCGGCAGGGGCGTATCCTTTTTTATTTGTGGGACTCATATATGGAATCAAGCACCTTTTTACTATCCGATCAAGAAGTCTTCGGATAGGATTGATTGTCCTGATTGTATTCATGTCTATTGCTTCTAGCGTAGTTTGGAGTAGGGCGCCATGGGGCCTTGAGTATGAAGGAACTCGCTATTTGTACACGGAATGGAGCCGTGCTGAGAGGATTCAATCGATATTAGCTCATATATCTGATGATGCGTCCGTATGCGCCCAGAGTGATATTGTTCCTCATTTGTCTCAGCGCGCCAAAATCGAAAATTATCCGCGTTGTTATCAAAAGAACATTGATTACTACGTCTTTGACCGCCGGGGAAATTCGTATCCAGCGCAACCCGATGCTATTAGTGATGCTATTAGTAAATTTATAAAAGAGGATGAGTATGGTCTGGCTGCCCATGATGATTATATTTATTTATTTCAGAGGGGTGTAGCGGGCTTAGATGTCGATACTCTGTATATGACTGAGCAACCACCAGACCAAACTTTGAAAGTATGGTTTAATAATGATACAATCAAATTGATTGGCTATGACGTTGAACCGGGCACTACCATTGTTGCCGGAACGAAGATAACCTTATCATTATTTTGGAGTGTCACTGAGCCAATTGAAGAAAATTCATATATATTCGTGCACGCTGACCAATTTCGTGATGGACAACAACAGCGAATTAATCTAGACCACCCTCCTTGTGATGGAGTTCTCATGATGGCTAATTGGAAGCCAGGAATTGTGTATCTCGACACGTTTCAAAAAATAATACCGGAAACACAAAAGGAAGGATCCTATAATATTTATGTCGGGTTGTATAATAGTGAGGGTTCCCAGCAGGGATATTTAATAGACACTATTACCATTACAGTTCCTTAAGGTGTAGCTTGTTCAGCATTAATAAATTATAATAATAGAGGAGCAACACAAAATATAGATACCCCCTCCGTTGTCGAGGGATATTCTCACGCCGATCGCTCCTTAGAGAGACAAAAGCAAATTATGTTTAAACAATATACATTACCAAACGGCTTGCGGGTCATCTTAGCTCCGCTTCATGAAACAAAAGCGATGACTGCCATGGTGTTAGTCAAGGTTGGCTCCCGGTACGAGACTCGCGCGATGAACGGCGTATCGCATTTTGTCGAGCATTTGATGTTCAAAGGCACGGAGAAGCGTCCAACATCGTTAGCGATTACCAAGGAACTGGACGGCATTGGCGCTGAATATAACGCGTTTACCGCCAAAGACCATACGGGATATTATATTAAAGCGAATCATGAGAAGATCGAACTTGTACTGGACATGCTATCCGACATCATTTTTCATTCTACATTCCATGCCGATGATATCGATCGGGAGCGCGGCGTTATTGTCGAGGAAATCAACATGTATGAAGATAATCCATTGATGTTGATGGAGGACCTTTTTGAGCAGACGGTGTACGGAGACTGTCCGCTCGGGTGGAGTATTGCCGGTCCCAAATCAGTAGTTAAGAAAGTATCGCGCAAAGGACTCAATGATTACTACAAAAGGCATTATGTACCGCACCAGATGCTGGTTGCAGTAGCAGGTAATATTGGTCCCGAGATTGAATTACGCGTAAAACATTATTTTGGCACTCAAGGAACACCCCGACAAAAATATCATTTTAAAAAGGTAGTTGCGGAGCAGCGTGGTCCTCGTGTCCGCGTTAAACACAAAGATACTGAGCAAGTGCAAATCGCATTGGGTTTTCCGGGATATTCATACGCTGATAAACAACTCTATGCACTGTATCTGATGAGCGTTATTCTTGGCGGAAATATGAGTTCTCGGCTCTTTATGTCGATTCGTGAAAAGAAGGGATTATGTTATTTTATTCGCTCAAGTGTTAACGTATATCAGGATACTGGAAACCTCATGATACAGGCAGGGCTTGATAAAACGCGTCTCAAAGAAGCGATAAAAGCTATCATGGCTGAACTAAAGAAGCTACGTGAGAAAGGCGTGACAGCCGCAGAATTGCGTAAAGCAAAAGACTTTTTGCGTGGCAAGTTGATACTTGAACTGGAAGCGTCTGATCACGTGGCATCATGGCTTTCGCGCCAGGAACTTTTGCAGGACCGGATTCTGACGCCAGCGCAGCTAATCAAACGGCTTGAGCGCGTATCCCAGTCAGAAATCAAGACAGTCGCTGCGAATCTCGTTAGAACAACGAAAACCAACCTTGCCATAATCGGGCCATTTAAACAAAAAGAGCAGTTTGTTGACCTCTTACGTATATAGCGATTTTTCGGTATACTAGGAGTACGAGAGGCTAATATACAAAACAATGGGTCAAGATAGCAAACAGTTTACGATTAATATCTCAACGTCGACGATTCTAAAAATTATTGGAATTTTGATAGCGTTGGGCGTTTTGTATTTATTACGGGATGTGGCACTCATTATTATTGTATCAGTGATCTTGGCTACATCGCTCAATCCATGGGTTAACGCGCTCCAGAGGAGAAAAGTACCCCGCGTCGTCGCGACGTTATTTATTTATCTCGCATTCTTTGGTTCATTTGTGATTATATTAATCTTATTGATTCCGCCGATTGCGAGTGAAATTAGTGAAATTGCAAAAAATTTCCCAATTTATTATAACCAAGTCATGAGTGGCTTTGATCAGTTTCGTGATTTTTCAGTTCAGCAAAGCCTTTTGAATAATCTCGGCTCTGCACTGGAATCACTCCAGGCAAATATGGCTCAAACAACTGCCGGGATCTTTAGTGCTATGTCCAGTATTTTTGGTGGCGTGTTTACGTTTCTTGGTATTGTGGTTATTACGTTTTACATGCTTTTGGAAGAGCACGCGCTTAAAAAGTTTGTCAGGTCAATCACGCCGGTAAAATACCAACCGTATATTTTTCAATTAACCAATAGAGCGCAAGAACGTCTCCGTCTTTGGCTGCGCGGCCAATTGATTTTGTGTGTAATCATTGGTTTTCTTGCCTGGCTCGGACTGACTATTCTGGGCGTTGAGTACTCGCTTGTATTGGGATTGTGGGCAGGATTAACAGAGTTTATTCCGTATCTTGGACCTTTCTTAGGTGCAGTACCGGCAGTCTTTATCGCCTTGACGACCGGCAGTTTTACTCAGGCAATTATCGTGGTCATATGGTATATCATTATCCAGCAGTTAGAAAACAATCTGATCGTACCAAAAGTCATGGAAAAAACTGTGGGTCTTAATCCACTGGTCGTGATTATTGTAATGCTAATGGGCGCGAAACTCGCTGGTGTTGTTGGCGTTATTCTCGCAGTGCCGTTTGCTTTGATCATCAAAGCTTTTGCCGAGGATTTCTTTGCGCTCAAAGAAGAGGATGGGAACACACTTGAAGCATAATTGTAATTAGATTGTAATTAATTGTACAACGCATAGGTTATATGGGAACGTTATTCGTCGTCGCTACGCCAATCGGTAATTTGGAAGATATTACGCTCCGCGCGCTCCGTGTTCTGAAAGAAGCTGATGTTATTGTGTGTGAAGATACTCGTCATACACTCAAGCTACTCAACCATTTTGAAATAAAAAAACAATTGGTCAGCTATCATCAGCATTCAAAGGTTCAGAAAATTGATCAATTGATTGAACTGCTGCGTTCCGGAAAAAAGCTGGCACTGGTTTCAGACGCAGGTACGCCGGCCCTATCTGATCCGGGAGGTATTTTGGTTGAAAAAGTTTTAGAGGCATTAGGTGATGAAATCAGTATCGTGCCAATTCCAGGCGCTTCAGCGCTGGATTCGATCATTTCAGTTGCTGGAATCCCAACCGATAAGTTTATTTTTCTCGGTTTTTTACCGCATAAAAAAGGAAGGCAGACGTTATTCAAACAAATCAGTGAATCAAAGCAGACGGTTATTTTTTATGAATCTACTCACCGTATAATGAAAACCATCGATGCCTTAGTTGAACAGTTGACTGATGATAGGCGAGTGGTGGTTGGCAGGGAATTAACCAAAAAGTTTGAAACCATCTACCGTGGCAGCATCAAAGAAGTAAAAGCAGGCTTAGAAGCAAGGGAAATTAAAGGGGAATTTGTTGTAATCGTTGAGGGTAAGTAATTTTTTTATTTATACTTTTTTGACACCAAAAAAGTAACAAAAAAGTGCTGGGGGCTTTCACCCTTTGGCTGATCACCCGCAGTGTGACAATGCGCCGCCAGTAAATTCATTGTTGTTTTTAATATGGCTTAATGAAGCCCCCAGCCTGCCCGACTATGGTGGGAGCCCGCGTTTTTAGAAAACATTGGCAGTACTAGTTTTTTGTACTCAATTTCAGAACAGAAAAAATAAGCCGGTGAGAAAGCTCACCGCACTTTTCATTCAAGTA
>CAZBNI010000078.1:0-5072 GCA_964493105.1 uncultured Gammaproteobacteria bacterium | reverse complement strand
GAGGAGTATTACTCGTGACTTTTTTTCCCTGCGGATGGATTTGAGGCATTTATAAATTGGTTCTACTTTCAGTACCATACCAGGTCCACCGCCATAAGGCTTATCATCTACTGTTTTATGTTTATTAGTAGCGAATTTTCTAAAATCATGCACTTTGATTGATATAAGTTTCTTTTTTTGTGCACGTTTTAAAATACTCTCGTTTATGTACGAGTCAAATATTGTTGGAAAGATGGTGAGGATGTTGAAATGCATTTGAATTGTTAGTAGGTGGTGAGTTGTAGGTAGTAGGTAGTTGGACGTTGGCTGTTAGTTTTTGAAGTACGGGATGGAGTAGTTTAATCTCCTCCGAGCGCACCCGTCTCTGGGCGCGCGACCGAGAATAACAAGAGTAATTATACCACAAAGATAAAAGGTTTCTATAGTATGGTGAGTATTAATGTTTTACCGTTTTTTGAACGACCAAAAAAACGGCAGACCTGCCCGCCGCCGTGCTTTGCCATGGCTTTGCGACGGTGAGTACAAGGCTTTGGCAGGCGGGAAAAGTCGCCGAGGGCTTCAATGCGCTTGCTACGTCTTATGCTATAAATTTTGTGGAGGGGCTTAGTGAAGCCCCTTGATCCCAAAAGTTTTAACAAACCGTCAACTATTATTATAAATATATATTTATTGCCAAATAACTAAACTAAAAACCGCATAGTAGTATACGCGGTTTTTAGTTATATTTTCGTCGATTTGTTGTTTTTTATATTTTCAGATCATCGACAGCTGATGTGTCAGCCTCTTCTTGCCGAGCTTTTGGGCCACCTTTGTGGAAGCCTTCTGGCTCATAGATTTTGAGGTTTACACGAGCGTGGTTTTTTGCGCCTACAACCCGCAGCAATGTTCTGATTGCTTTGGCGGTTTGACCCTGACGGCCAATGACCTGTCCCAAATCTGCTGGGTTTACCTTGAGGGTAATGAGGACGCCCATTTCGTCAACCGTTCGTTCGGACGATACATCGTCCGGTCGATCAACGAGAGCTTTAACCACGTACTCGACAAACTCCTGATCCTTTGTGTCGTCCATTTTTGCCATAGTAGTAGTATCTAGTGTTTAGCTATTAATGAACCAGTGCGGTCGACCTACGTTCCAAACTGGCCAGTTATACTTCTGTATTTATTACGATAGCATAAGCACAGCACATCGTCAAGCAGGGATAGAGTGGGACAGGTCTAGCCTTTGTCCCAATTTTACAATTATTTAATTACTTCCGCGCGCAAGTTGCGCACGAATATCTCTACAGGAGCGCTTAATACCACAGCGCTGTTATCATCGGTCACTTGGAATTGGACAGTGTAGCTGCCGGAATGCTTGGAATTTGGCGTCCAGGAGAAATTTCCTGAAATCGTACCCGTACCATCGGCATTGGCAACTGTTTCGCCTGCTGAAAATGTTGCTCCGGGTGCTGACTGGACCATCTCTAAGTTAAGCACATCACCATTCTCGTCATGTGCTGAAATGTTGAAATTGACAGGACTTCCGAGGCTTGCCGCAATTGGACCAGGGGTGGCCGAAAAAGCTGGGGCTACATTGATTTCAATTATCGGTATTCCTAACCCTTCAGAAGCCTGATGCGGTTCGCCGGTAACTGTAAAGTAGATTGTATCCCTTGAATTCGCCCAAATTTCGTAATCGCCTGGCTCATCAATAATAACTGTTCTTGTAAATTCACAGTATGTCTCACCTTTACACGCACCAAATCCTTGTGCCGGAGCTAAGTTGACAGGTATCCCGTCAACAGAACCTGGAATGACATCATAAGCGTAATTGCCCGGCTCTCTCACGCCCCACCAAACGGATGCCAAGGCTTCTTCGGATGAGCCACTCACTGTAAGAGTGAATGCTTGACCGGCCACGGCCGTCTGGGTGCTTACATCTAATGTAATGGTCGGCGGTGGAACGATGTAATTGGTGACATCGATTAGAACCGTATCTTCGTCTGTATGTATTCCGTCAGACGCACTAAATACAACCTCATAACCAATGTCTGCCTGGTCGTACCACGGCTTCCATGTGAATGTTCCTGTATTATCCTCATTGTCCACGAAAGATGCGCCGAAAGCACCACTGGGATAACTCGCGCTAAGCGCGGAAATCGGGCCGTTACCATCTGTTACGTTTACCGTCAATTGAAGCGTTTGTCCTTCATCAATGGCCTGATCTGAAATCGGTTCGATTATTGGTGCGCCGGTCTGTGGATAATAATCAACGTTCCCTGCAGGTCCATCAATACCAGGATATGGATCGTCACAAGTACCGTTTATATCCGAATCAATGCATCCTTCATATGGTTCGTCAAAGTCATCCCAAAAATTTCCTCGGCTGCCATTATCGAATTGATTACCTGTCCCATGATCTGAAGCATGTATCACGTTTAATTTAAAATCGTTAAGTGCAAAAGTATTATCAATACCAAGGGGATAGATCTCAATTCCTGTCACCGCGGCATTGATAATTGTATTGGCAATAAATTCGTTTTCATATATGTTGCCATCTCCTGGGTAGCTGTAAAATTGTATGCCAAAGTAGCTGATATTTATCAGATTGTTGGAAATTTGGTTATGGTGTGTGCCGTCGGTAAGTACAATACCACGGGAAGAGTTTATAATTGAATTGTCGTGGATTGTATTTTCGTATGGTGCAAGAGCCGTGTCGATACTACTTATGTAATATCCATTCAATAAAATACCATTCCACAATGAGTTGGTGATGGTGTTTTCGTATATGTCATTGTAGGCTGTAGCAAATTCGAGCATTATGCAAATTTCTACGGTATCGAATGAATTATTTCTGATTGTATTATACTCTGGTCCAACATGTGGCTCCGTGCTTAAATTACTAGTCATATAAATTCCAATAGCTTCTCCACCAGTACTGATAAGATTGGTAAATGTATTGCTATAGAGCTCATTATATTGACCTCCGTATCTCACAGAGATGCCATAGAGTACTGATCCGTCGTGAAAGTGATTATCGCGGATGATATTATAATCCGAGTTTATTTCAAGATCAATGAATATCGTGCTTGATACAGTGGTAAAATCATTATTCTCAATTGTATTATAGTCTGATCTATCGAGATGAATTGAGCGGTAGTCAATATTCTGGAAATTGCAGTTTTTAACGGTATTTGTTGAATACTGTTCGGGTATGTAAACGCCAATACCAGCGTATAATGACTGACCATCCAAGACCGCGCCGTCACAATCAAGTGTAATATCACTGGCACCGAATGTAATGAAGGTTTGCATTTCCCCGGTAAGTGAGTACGTACCTGGGCAGAGTTTGGTGTCTTCATAGATTGTCATGCCAGGTGTTGGAACGATGCAATCGTTTGACAGTCTGGATTCGTCTGCGAGTAGGGTTTTATTTGCAGGTTGATAAGCAAGTGCTTGTGCGCTAGTGTACAAGCCAAATAATCCCAAAACTGAAATTACCATGATCAGTACAGTAGTGAGAACTTTGTAATAAGAATTTTTCATAATAATATAATTAACTAATAAAAAGCACATTAAGTACACGATGTTGTACTTATGATTTCGCATACGCGAATAGGTGTATAGGGGATTAAAGAAACTATGTTATTTCTTTCCCTCCTTAAGGCATGTTTTCTTTTTTTTCTTCCGGTGCTGCTTTTGGAGAGTCTTTTGAGGCTTCTTTTTTTTCTTCTACACCATCTTCTTTTTCAGCCTCCTTCTTTTTGATACTTGCTACCTTGATTTTTTCTCCCTCAATAACTTTGTGCTCGACCAAAAGATTATGTACCGAGCCAGAGGGCTGTGCGCCTTTCGAAATCCAGTATTTGATACGATCTGCTTTCAGTACTGCTTCATTTGTGTGTGGATTGTAGTTTCCGAGTAGTTCGAGATAATTGCCAACGGTATCTTTAGTTTTTTCTGACACTACAACACGAAATGTGGCATATTTTTTCTTTCCTACTCGCGATAATCTGATTGCTAACATAATTTGGGTATTTTTTATACTTTTATTAGTCTGTTCTGTATCCTAGCAGGTAATACTGCCGAGGTCAATAGTTTTTATTAATTTTCGATAACTTTTTCAGCTTCTTCCATATCAATAGACAAAAGCTTGGAAACGCCGTCGTCACCCATTGTGATGCCATAAAGGATTTTCGCTTTATTCATAGTTGCTCTATTGTGGGTGATCAGGATAAATTGAGTTTTACTGTCGAGTTTATCAATAATTGATGCAAATCTAAGTGAGTTTGATTCATCAAGCGCAGCATCGACTTCATCCAGAATGACAAAGGGCGAGGGATTATTGTGAATAATTGCACAAATAAGGGCAATAGAGGTAAGTGCGCGTTCACCACCCGAGAGCATCCCGATTCCTTTGAGCCGTTTCCCTGGAGGAGTTGCGTGTACATCTATGCCGGTAATCACTTTTTTCTTTTTTTGTGCGCTTGGTCGCGAGGTTTTCTCAACTTCTTCTTCGTCATCGTCATCTTTGTCATTCTCTTCATCGTCAAGATCGTCATCAGCCTCTTTGGTTTCTTCCTTTACCAAGCTTAAGCTTGCATTGCCTCCGCTAAAAAGTATTTTGAAGTACTGAGTAAAATGTTTATTGATCTGCTCAAACGCTTTGTGGAATTGTTTTTTGATGGTTTCATCAAGGTTTTCGATTGCTTCTTCTAGATCTTCAATCGCTTTGTTAAGGTCATTACTCTGTTTGGTCAGAAAATCATGTCGTTCTTTTGTCTCTTTGTATTCTTCGGCGACTTGTGGGTCAATGCCACCGATGAGTTCAAGTTGTCGTTTCAGTTTTTGAATTTCAGAAAAGAGCGATGATTGCGCCTGGGGTGGTTTTTGCAATTCAAAAATGACTTGCCGTTCTTCATCATTCATTTCATCTACCATTTCCCGCTCAATATCTTCTTGTTTTATCTCAATTTTTGCAAGTTCAATCTTAATCACGTTGAGCTCAGCCGTAATGCTGTTGAGTTCACTCTGTTTTTTTGAAAATGTATTTTGGAGTTCGAATACCTCTTCTTTTTTCTTCTGCTCATCCT
>CAZBNI010000077.1:0-5090 GCA_964493105.1 uncultured Gammaproteobacteria bacterium | reverse complement strand
GTTGTTTTCAACATTGATTTTGAATCGGAATGAATTGCCAAGAGAAAAATCATTTTCGGCTGTTTTGTTATTTTTTACACAATTCAAGAACGTGTTAATCTATATTTTGTTAGCTGCTGCTGTTGCTAGCTTTTTTTTACATGAGACTGTAGATGCGTGGGTGATCATGGCGGCTGTTGGCCTGAATGTGATCGTTGGATTTATTCAGGAATTTCGAGCGCAGAAATCACTCGAAAAGTTACGTCAGATTGTGACACAGGCAGCTGATGTGCGTCGAGATGGACATGAAGTTGAGAAAGAAGCAAGGGAGCTTGTCCCGGGTGATATTGTTTTACTTCGCGCCGGCAATAAGATCCCTGCTGATATCCGAATCATTGAAGCTATTGATTTAAAAATTAATGAATCGAGTTTAACAGGTGAATCCGCACCAGTTAAGAAAACAACTGATATGCTGCCAACTGCAATCGTGCTCGCCGAACAAAGCAACATGGCATTCATGGGCACGACTATTGCTGCAGGAGTGGGTGTCGGTATCGTTGTCGAAACCGGAAAAAATACACAGCTTGGAAAAATTGCAGAACTTATCAAAACAACTGAAGAAGAGGATACACCATTACAAAAAAAACTTGGTTCTTTCGCAAAGGTACTTGGCTTTATCATTCTTGGAATCGCGGCAGTCATTTTCGTAATCGGAGTGGCATTTGGTTATGAGTTTGAAGAAATGTTTACGACATCCGTTGCTTTAGCTGTAGCTGCAATACCAGAGGGGCTTGTCGTTGTGGTAACAGTTATTTTAGCCATTGGCATGCAACGTATTTTGAAGCAAGGTTCATTAGTAAGGAAATTAGTTGCCGCAGAAACACTTGGTTCAACTACTGTTATTTGTACTGATAAAACCGGAACGCTTACTGAAGGAGAAATGCGCGTAGTACGGATTATTACGCATGATAGCGATCTAGATACTGTAAAAAACACCATGCACCGTACAGCAGAAGGCACGTTAGCAAAGAGTTATTTTCAGGCGCTTAAAATTGGCGTTTTGGCATCGGATGCGTTTATTGAGAATCCAGATGAAGCGATTGGCCATCGTATCGTTATTGGCATGCCAACAGAAAAAGCGCTAGTATTGCTCGCCTCACAGGCTGGAATGGATTTAGAACAAGTACGCAAAGAAAATCCTCGGCTTGAGCTCATACCTTTTTCGTCTTCGCGTAAGTATATGGTAACACTCAATGAAGATGGCAATAAGGAACGTATGCTTTACTGTAAAGGTGCTCCAGAAGTGTTATTACGCGCGGCTACAAAGATTGATCTTGATGGAAAAGTTACAGAACTTGATTCAAAAAAACGCGACAAATTGAAACGTGAATTTGAGAAATTAAGCAGTGAGGGTTTGAGAATTTTGGCAATCGGTTTTAAGCAGGTCGCAAAGGACTATAAGGAGATTGATAAGGATGAAGCAGTGTTAAAAGATTTAATATTTGTAGGATTTGCTGGAATAAAAGATCCGCTTCGTAAAGAAGCAAAAGAAACGATTGCAAAATGCCTGGCGGCAGGAATACGCCCGGTGATGATTACTGGTGATCACCGTTTGACTGCCAAGGCAATTGCTGGAGAACTTGGATTGCCAAATGACGACAAGAATATCATTGAGGGAGAAACTTTTGAAAAACTTGACGAGAAAGAGCTGAAAAGGAGAATTGCCGATTTATCGGTTTATGCTCGCGTAAATCCAAAAGATAAACTTCGAATTATTGACGCATGGCAGGATCGAGGCGAGGTTGTAGCGATGACTGGAGATGGTGTTAACGATGCGCCAGCTTTGAAATCAGCCGATATTGGCGTGGCGCTTGGTTCTGGAACCGACGTTGCCAAGGAGACCGCCGATATTGTTTTGTTGGACAATAATTTTAAAACAATTGTGCATGCGGTACGTGAAGGCAGAACAATTTATGAAAATATAAAAAAAGTAATTTTGTATCTGATGTCAGATGGTTTTACGGAGATTATCATTATCATCGGTGGGATTATATTTGGTTGGCCATTGCCATTGCTTGCAACACAAATTTTATGGGTGAATCTTATTAGTGACGGATTTCCAAATGTAGCACTTACATTGGAAAAGGGTGATAAGGGTATCATGACACGCAAGCCTGTTTCACCTAAAAAATCTATTATGGATAACGAAACAAAGTTTTTAGTTTTTTTGATCAGTACATTGTCAGGCGTCTTAGCGCTTGGCATTTTTTATTGGGTGTGGAAAACAACGGGTGATTTAGCAATGGCCCGTACGATGACGTTCGGTGCGGTGGCGGTTAATTCACTGCTCTATGTTTTTTCATGCCGCAGCACGAGCACGTATATCTGGCAGCGTGCCATGTTTAATAATAAGTTTCTGGTTATCGCAGTGCTTTTAGGATTTGGATTGCAGCTTGTGGCGATGTATCTACCATTTTTCCAAAATATTTTTCAGACCGTTTCACTTGGCATTGGAGACTGGCTGATTGTATTTTCCGTTGGCCTGGTTGATATACTTGCTATTGAGGCTTCGAAGCACTTCTTTATTAACCGTTCAAAGCGTGCCTGTAAACAGCAATTATCAGCAAAAGCAGCATAAATGAAGTATAGTATTGCCATTTAGTTGTTCTACAAAAGAAATGCAATTTTGTCGTGGATTTTGGTAGTGATTTGTTTGCAAAAACTTAAGAAAACCAGTATAATATTTGTATTATATGGTTAATATCTATCTTGCAGAAATTTCCAAATATGTACATAAAAAAGTCCTCCTGAAAGGGTGGGTTTTTAATTTCCGCAGTTCAGGCAAGATTTTTTTTCTACAGCTACGCGATGGTACTGGTAGAATTCAAGCAATTATTTCGCAGGCAGATGTAGATCCCCAAACTTGGGAAATCTGTCAGAAAATGAAGATTGAGACGAGTATCGCGGTAACTGGTCTCATTAATGAGGATAAGCGGTCTCCATATGGCTATGAATTGCAGGTAAAAACCTTAAGTATCATCCAATTTGCAGATGATTACCCAATCGCAAAAAAAGACCATGGTGTAGAGTTTCTTATGGATCATCGACATTTATGGCTACGATCAGAGCGGCAAACCGCCATTTTGCGGATCCGTGACGAAATTATTTGGCGAATGCGTGAATATTTCCGAAAAGAGGGTTTTATCATGACTGATACGCCGATACTCACGCCAACCTCTTGTGAAGGCACGACGACTCTTTTTGAAACGGAGTACTTTGATGAGAAGGCGTATTTATCACAGTCTGGTCAGTTATACTTAGAAGCTTTGGCAATGGCACATGGAAAAGTATATGATTTTGGTCCGACCTTCAGAGCAGAAAAATCAAAGACACGCAGGCACCTCACTGAGTTTTGGATGCTTGATGCTGAGATGGCGTTTGTAGAACTTGAAGGCAGTTTGGAAATTCAGGAAAAGCTAGTTCATTACGTTATTAATAATGTTATCCGATCACGTTCAAAGGATTTAGAACTGCTCGGTAGGAACATTAGTGTATTAAAGAATATTAAACTCCCATTCATTAGGATGCGATATGAAGAAGTGGTCACGGAACTTAAGGACCTTGGATCTGATATTAAGCATGGAGAAGATTTGGGCGCTGATGATGAGACAATGCTGATGGAAAAGTATGATCAGCCAGTTTTTGTTACGCACTATCCGGCAAAGATTAAGGCCTTTTATATGGAGCCGGAGGATCCTCAAAATTCGAATGGCGGTTACGTAAAGTGTGCGGATTTGCTGGCACCTGAAGGGTACGGTGAAATTATTGGCGGATCTGAAAGAATTTCGGATTACAAATTTTTAGAGCAAAGACTCAAGGCATATAAACTGGATAAAAAGGATTTTGAGTGGTATCTAGATTTACGCCGATACGGCACTGTACCACACTCAGGATTTGGAATCGGATTAGAGCGGACAGTCGCATGGTTGTGTGGACTCAAGCATGTACGTGAAACGATTCCATTTCCAAGAATGCTCAATCGATTACGACCATAGTCTCATGTCATTATATAACAACCAAAGAGGTATAACTGTATTTTCGATCATGTTATTAGCGCTGCTTGTTCTGGCGGTTGTGCTGCTCAACGGTATTTCAATTTCTATAAAACAACAAGAGCAGGCTCGGGCTGCTGTACGGAACAGCTCAACGGTCAATATCGCACAAACGTTCTGTAATACAAGCTATAGTGTATTTCCGCAAGAGTGCAAGATCTCAAAGGTATTTCAATGCGGATCACAATACCTCTTGGAAACAAATTGTCACGGAGTTGGTAAGGTAATTCTCGATCAAAGCGGGAAGGAAAAAGTATGGTGTGATTTTACATCATTTGAAGGTACTTGGGTTGAATGTTCAGAATATTGGGAAACCGAAAGTGGCGACACTTGTCCAATAACTAATAATTTATGTGAATAATGATGAGAAATAGTCGAATTAGGGTAAGGACTTTTTGGGGGGTTTCAATAATTTTGATCGAAGCAGTTGTAGTTATCTTTGTTTTCTATATACTGTATTTTTTCTGGATTGAGAATCCGACCCCAACGTCAAATATCCTTATTGTGAAAGCATTCCAAAAACAGTCAGTCCAAATTCCTGAATCCGTCAACACGCATGGCTGGCAAGAGTATTTGGACGGGCAGTATGGTTATTCATTTATGTATCCGGCCGGATACATACCGGTGCAAGATGAGATTGCGTACGGTGATAATTCCGGAGAGCTGATTATGTTGCAGCGGGATGGTGAGGAAAATTTTTCACTGCGGATTTTTCAATCACCCGGAGACGAAACTGTCCCAGAAGCATTTCAGCGTTTAACAAATATTGATCCGGTTATTTATCAGTCCTATAGTGAGACAGTTGATTCTCAGAAAGCGACAATTTATCGGCAGAAGCCGGGTGAATCAAGCGGTGATATGATATATTTCAAAGCAAATGAGTATTTCTTTGAAGCTTCCTTTAATACATTTTCAGCAGAAATCCTTTCGACGTTTAAATTTTTTTAAATGCATAGCGTGACGAAATCAAAAAAAGGCTTTACTTCAATCGTAATCACG
>CAZBNI010000076.1:0-5113 GCA_964493105.1 uncultured Gammaproteobacteria bacterium | reverse complement strand
TTAATGGGCATCAGCACATATCGAAGTGGTTATATAGTGCGGAGCTTGAGTACGGTGGAAATGGAACTTTTAAAAGCAAACCGTGAATTAGCGCATTTGAATAAAATTTATTCGAAAGTTAACCGTCGTCTCAAAGAGGTCGATCAAATGAAGACAGAATTTATTTCTGTTGCTTCGCATCAGATGCGGACGCCGCTTTCTGCTACCAAGTGGGTTTTGAAGATGATTCTTGATGGAGATTTGGGTAGTTTGAATGAACAGCAGCGTGATATGCTACTCAAGGGATATGATACGAACGAACGTATGATTTTGCTTATTAATGATTTGCTTAACGTTTCAAGAATTGAAGAAGGACGCTTTCAATACCGGTTTGTCCGTATGCCGCTCGAAGAGGTTATCGATAGCGCTAAACAGGAAGCATATAATTCATTTGCCAAGAAGGACATTCAACTGGTTTATAAAAAACCCAAGCAGCCATTGCCAAAAGTTAATATTGATTCTCAAAAAATCCGTCTTGTCATTCAGAATCTACTTGACAATGCAGTGAAATATACGCCATCTGGTGGCAAGGTAACGCTTTCATTATGGAGCGAAGAAGACAAGGTTATGTGTAGTGTTGCTGATAATGGGGTTGGTATTCCCGCAAGTCAGCAGGGTCACATTTTTTCGAAATTTTTTCGAGCCGATAATGTTATTCGGATGCAAACCGACGGATCGGGCTTAGGATTATTTATCGTAAAAAATATTTTAGAAAAACATAAAGGTGAAGCATGGTTCGAGAGCGAAGAAGGCAAGGGGATGACTTTTTATTTTTCATTGCCGGTTCGGACTTCCACTGTTCAGAAGGGATCGAAATTTGAGGCGTTTATTAAGAATATGTAATTTATGAGCCTTCCAATAACTCCAATTATCGATTTACTGAATAGTTTTCTGTGTGGCGTGTGTGGTATTGTCCTTTATCGGTCATATCAACGTGATCCAAAGAACATTGTACTCCAATATTTTGCGCATGCATATTTTTCTTTGGTAGTTGCGTATATTTTCTTTTCTATTCCGCGGATTGCAGTTCCTGAAGAACCGTTTGTGCTCGGTATTGCGTTTGTTATTGCGCAATCATTTTTATATCTGGCAATAGCGCATTTTTCAAAAGTGACTACATTTTTTATTAATGTACAGTTGGTACGCCGCATTTTTTGGTTTGTGATTATTACTGCCATTATCGCGACCGCGCTAAATCTAGTGTATTTTGGCTATCCTGAGCATGACGTTACCACTGGAATTACTGACTGGGATATTCATCCTGTTGTCGGTATTGCGAGTACGGTTATTTTGGCAAGTGTGCTTCTCACAAGTTCGATTTATTTTTTGTGGCAGGGCATACGTTCAAGGGATAAAATAGTCAAAAGACGTTCAGCCACGATTGGGATAGGCCTTATTTTACTTACTATTACAGCCTATACTTATTATTCGGCGACAACCCAGATAACAGCGTTACTCTCGGACTTTCTTTCGCTCGTCTCTTTTCTAATTATCTTTTTTGGTGTTATATATAGGAGGGGCTCTGCTCCTATTACACACCCAAAATATTAACTACCAAATATTATGACCGATTCAAAAGGCAAAATACTCATTATCGAGGATGAAACAATACTTGTTGATGTTTTAAGTAAAAAAATGGAGCAAGAGGGTTACACTGTTTTTTCTGCGCAGGATGGCGAGCAAGGCCTGGCAGAATTTGAAAAAGTATCACCTGATTTAGTGCTCTTGGATATCGTGATGCCGAAGATGAATGGTTATGAGGTGCTTGACGCACTACAGCAAAAGTACGGGAAGAGCAAAATGCCTCCGGTGATTATCATTTCTAATTCTGGCCAACCGGTCGAAATTGATAAGGCGCTTAATCTCGGGGCGCGTGATTATATCGTTAAAGCGCAATTTACGCCCGAGGAAGTAATGAACAAAGTAGATACACTGATGGGTGCCGTACATGGGCATGCTAAGACCGAATCCCCACCGGTAGAAAAATCTAATGCACCGCAACAAGAAGCGAATCCAGTTCCAAAGAAAAACGCTGAAGCACGAGTGCTAATTGTAGAGGACGATCAGTTTTTACGCGATCTCTTGACCACAAAGCTTGAAAAAGAGAACTTTGAAGTAATTGCCGCTATTGATGGCCCCGGAGGTGTCGAAAAAATTTCAAATTCAAATCCAGACGTTGTTTTGCTTGATATTATTTTACCTGGCATTGATGGTTTTGAAATTCTAAAGCGCATTCGTTCAAATGTACGAATGGAAATTGCAAAAATCCCGATTATTTTACTTTCCAATCTTGGACAAGAAGCGGATATTGAAAAAGGTAGAGCGCTTGGTGCTAACGATTATCTTATCAAATCAAATTTTACTATTGACGAAATTATTGAAAAGATCCGAAGTACAATTACTGCGGGAAAATAATTTGACAGTATAAACAAAACAGGGCGCTTGGGCGCCCTGTTTTTTTCGTTATGAATAGTTTATAGGTATGTAAGCGGATTCACCTTGGAGCCGTTGACGTAGACTTCGAAGTGAACGTGTGGACCAGTACACCAACCAGTACATCCGACCATGCCGATGGTCTGACCTCGCGATACAGAGTCCCCGACGCTGACAAACAACTTTGATTCATGGGCATAGAGCGTTTTAATACCGTTGCCATGATTAATAATAATTCGATTACCATATCCACGGCCCCAGCCAACTGCTTCCACGCGACCACTATCAGCCGCATATACCGGAGAGCTATAATTGCCTGCAATATCGATGGCGAGGTGACCCCATTTGTAGTATTGGCTGATTTTTTTGCTGGTAGTAGGCCAGAGCAGTTTGGTGCCACCGGTGTTTGGGGCTGAGGGCGGAATATTATGTGAGGTATAGGGTGACGCATAAGAAGAAACGGTTGGCTTTGGCGGGTCAATAGTCCCCCCAGGAATCAATAATATCTGATTAATTTCGATTGCGTCTGGGTCGGCGAGTTGGTTGTACTCCAAAATTTTTGCTTCATCAACTTTATATTTTTTCGCAAGGCTCGCTATAGTATCGTTTTTTACAACCTGGTGTGATGTTCCTGACTCCGGAAGAATAGTTAATTTTTGTCCCGGCTTAATGGTATCACGAGCACCGAGCTTGTTTTCCCAGAGAATGGTGTTGGTTGAGATATTGAATTTTTCCGCGATTGTACTAACCGTATCACCACCCTCAACAACATAGTAGACTAACTGTTCCCGGGCCCGTTGGCCAATAGTCGTTAGTGCCAAGCCGGGTTTGACCAGCGCAGCGCCGCCCTCTGTTGTGATAATGCCATCGCCCCCCCCGTTAGCGTATGCGGCAAAGGTTTCATGGGTGCTTCCGTCGTGAATTGTCAAAACACCTGCCTCACGGAAGTAATCCGTAGTTCTTTGTGTACTGGTTACTGCGGTTTCAGTAATTTCAATATCTTCGAGATCTACAATCATAGAGGCGAGCATTGTTTTTTGTCCGAATTCCTCTGCGCGCGTTTCGCGTACCGCGACGTTGTTTGTGATTACCGCAATTGCAATAACCACAATCACAACATGGATTGTAGATTTATTAAGGAGTGGGTAGATTATTTTATTTTTTGCTGGTGCAAATATTTTTGCTAGCGTTTTTTTTGACAAAAAGTATATTCGATATATCGGTACAAGCGCGTGCTTAAAGATAAACCGGGCAACGACGGTTAATGGTCGTGTGACGGTTACAAGGAGGAGTCGTACAATTCGCCCTACATAAATTGTCATTTTTAGGACAAACAAGAGGGACTCCAGTAATATAGATTTTATTCGAATAGAGATAGGCGTAGAATTACTAATTGATAAAGACCTTTTTGTGCTAATATCAGCTATTGTTGTATTATTTGCGCAAGAAAAAAGGTTAATTGGTAACATAACATAGCGTATTGTGGAGTGTCAATACCACTTTTTCATATGTTGTCATAATGATTTGAGCTGCCGAGAAAAGCTTGAATTGAGCTTATTAAAAGTGGTAGTATTGTATTACCCATGGAACGAAAATATAATCACCAGTCAATAGAAAAAAAGTGGCAATCCGTCTGGGACAAGCTGAAAATTTGGGAGGCAAAAAAGAATTCCAACGATCCCAAATCTAGCCTGTCGGCAGACAGGTTTTATGTTTTGGATATGTTTCCGTACCCTTCTGCTGAAGGGTTGCATGTTGGACACCCGGAAGGATACACGGCATCTGATATTGTCGCGCGGTATTTACGAATGACTGGCAAGCAGGTATTGCACCCAATGGGATTTGATTCTTTTGGCCTACCAGCAGAAAATTACGCAATCAAGACAGGTACTCATCCGGCTATCACGACCAAGAAAAATATCAATACCATGCGCAAACAGATCAAAGCACTTGGTTTTTCATATGACTGGAGCCGTGAAGTTATTACATCTGATCCAGCATATTACAAATGGACACAATGGATTTTTGTTCAGCTCTTTAAGCACGGGTTGGCATATGAAGCGGACGCTCCTATTAATTGGTGTCCATCATGTAAGACTGGTTTGGCAAACGAAGAGGTGGTCAATGGCATGTGTGAACGATGTGGCACGGAAGTTACAAAAAAACAGATCAAGCAATGGCTAGTTAAGATTACTGACGAGAGATACGTAAAACGGCTTGAAAAAGATCTGGATAATCTTGACTGGCCGGACAATATCAAGCAGCTACAAAAAAACTGGATTGGCCGATCAGAGGGAGCGGAAGTAGACTTTGAGATTGCCACGTCGTCTGAAATTAGTTTGGGGTCCTCGCCCTGCCTGCTGGCAGGCAGGAATGACATTATTAAAGTTTTTACTACCCGTCCAGACACTCTGTTTGGGGTGACGTATATGGTGCTGTCACCAGAACATGAGTTGGTTGATAAAATTACGACGGACAAACAGCACGAAGAAGTTCGTGAGTACCAAAAAAAGGCAGCATGTAAGTCTGATCTGGAGAGAACGGATTTGGCCAAAGATAAAACAGGCGTGTTTACCGGTGCGTATGCTATCAATCCGGTGAATGATGAGAAAATTCCTATCTGGATTGCTGATTACGTTTT
>CAZBNI010000075.1:0-5149 GCA_964493105.1 uncultured Gammaproteobacteria bacterium | reverse complement strand
AGTTACTAGAGAGCGGGCTGAAGCCGGCGGTTTTGGATATATTTTTTTAAAGGGATTTCCAATAAGCCCTGAAGCAATTACGTTAATTTCGGAAGAGGAAGCGCGCCGACTTCAAGTTGTTTGTTTTTTAAAGACTGATACCGAGGTCCGGCTTGGCGTTATCGATCCACAAAAGCCAGAAATTGGTGTTTTATTGGCCGGGTTGGAAGACAATACAGGTACACATGGTCAGATATATATGATATCAGAGCAGAGTCTTCGGGAAGCGCTGAAAATTTATGAAACCATCCCTAAGCCCAAAAAACATGAAGGAGGCATCGAACTTACGGCAGCTGACCTTAAAAAATTTCAGGGCGAGATTGGGTCATTTCGTGACCTGGCAGATAAAATGAAACACGTTTCTACGACGGATTTGTATACCATTATTATGGCGGCGGCAATCCAGTCGAATGCATCCGATGTGCATATTGAGGCAGGGGAAGATGCTGTTAAAATCCGGTATCGCATTGATGGCGTCTTGTATGACGCTGCCGAATTGCCAAAAAAAGCCTGGCCAAAAATCATTAGCCGTGTTAAGTTGCTGGCTGAATTAAAAATCAACGTGAATGACATTCCGCAAGATGGACGCTTTACCATTTATTTGGATAATGAATTTATTGATGTACGTGTTTCAACGGTTCCAAGCGCCTATGGGGAGAGTATTGTGATGCGGCTTCTAATGTCAACGTCAACTGGCTTGGAGCTTGAAGATATTGGGTTGGTAGGAGCAGCATACGATATTGTGAAAAAGGAAATGGAACGGCCAAACGGCATGATTGTGACTACTGGCCCAACCGGTTCTGGAAAAACAACAACGCTCTATTCAGTTCTGAAAAAGCTAAATAAGCCAGAAACCAAGATCATTACACTTGAAAATCCAATTGAGTACCGTATTAAAGGGATAACGCAAAGTCAGGTTGAAGCATCTGACTCTTCAGAAAGTAAAGGGGATATTCGGGAGCTATTAAAAGGCGGCGGAGGCTCAAAACGTCATTTTACGTATGCGAGTGGATTACGGGCAGTGTTACGCCAGGACCCGGATATTGTTATGGTTGGCGAAATCCGTGATCACGAGACGGCCGAAATTGCAATCCAGGCAGCTTTGACTGGCCACTTGATGCTCTCTACGCTTCATACCAATAGTGCTGCAGGCGCAATCCCCCGTCTGATATCAATGGAAGTGAAGCCGTTTTTACTCGCTCCCGCGCTTAACGTTATTATGGGTCAACGGCTCGTGAGGAGAGTCTGTAAGCACTGTAAAGAGGAATATACTCCAGAACCCAAAGTAGTTCAACGTACCCATGAAGTATTGGACACAATTCCGGATGAATTTAAAAAGGGAAAAACTAAAGAAAACATCAAGTTTTATAAGGGCAAGGGCTGTGACAAGTGCAGTGATATCGGTTTTAAGGGACGGGTTGGTGTTTTTGAAATATTAACAATGAATGAAGAGATTGAAAATTTAATTTTGACCGGCCAGGTTTCGGAATTTCAAATACAAAAAATTACTGCGAAGCATGGGATGTTGACAATGCAACAAGATGGTATTTTGAAAGTCGCTGAGGGCTTAACTGCGCCCGAAGAAGTATTTAAAACAACAGACTAGTAACAGCTAGTAAGCCTGCTCTTTCAGGCCGTTTTTTATTATAAGAGTTTTTTTAATGTTTCTCGTTGCTCGCGGAGCCTTGCCTTTTCATGTGCGATAAGATCTTTGGGCGCTCGCTCAAGGAATTTTTTATTTGATAGTTTTGATTCTAATTTTTGGATAAATTTTGAAAGTCGCTCGATTTCTCGTTTTTTTGTTGACTCATCTCGCGTGTAATCGATAAAAAGATCGAGACCGGGCCATGAAGCAATTGGCCGCGTTTTTGATTGTTGTTTGAGAGTCTTCAATAAAGCCAATTCTTGGATCCATGTAGCGTTGTTAGTAATAAGGTCGCAATTACTTCCTGTGAAGAAAGCAATGAGTTTTTCTTGGGCTGGTACGTGTTGTTCGGCGCGAAAACCCCGCACCGCAATAATAAACTTTCGGATAAGCTCAAACTGTTTTTCGGCTTTTGGATTGCTGAATTTTTTATTAACGAGTGGCCACTTCTCTATTTGCAGCTGCTTTTTTTTCAGATTTCCCTGCCATCTTGACCAGATTTCTTCGGTAACAAAAGGAATGAGTGGGTGGGCAAGCTCTAACACAACTTCTAAAACGTACTGAAGTACAGCGGAATTTTGTTCAGTCTTTGCAATTTCTACGTACCAATCGGCAAATTCATGCCACACAAAATCGTAGATGGCAGTGCCTGCATCTGAAAGCTGATGTGCTTTGAAATTTTTAGTAACTTTAGAAATTAGCGTTTGTGTGCGGCTCAAAATCCATTGGTCGGCAAGCGAATGGACGTTTATCGAGGATTCATTTTTTGGATGGGCCGAGAGGATGTATCGTGATACATTCCATAATTTATTAATAAAGTTCCGATAGCCTGCAATTTTTTCTTCAAACAAGCGGAAGTCCTGCCCTGGAGCCGTGCCAAGAACCAATGAAAGTCTTATAGCGTCGGTTCCATATTTTTGAGTCATCAGTAACGGATCCACGCCCGTGCCTTTTGATTTGGACATCTTTTTCCCGTGACGGTCAAGCACTAACCCATGAAGATATACTGTTTTGAACGGAACTTCTTTTGTAAAATAAAGGCTCATCATGATCATGCGGGCAACCCAGAAGAAAAGGATGTCCCATCCGGTTTCCATGACAGAGGTCGGGTGGAACGTTTTAAGGTCTTTTGTTTTTTTTGGCCATCCGAGCGTTGAGAACGTCCACAATCCTGAAGAAAACCAGGTATCAAGCGTATCAGAGTCTTGTTTTAAGAAATTGGATTTCCCACAACGCGTGCATTTTTTAGGTTTGTCAACGGAGGCTATTACTTCACCACAACCTTTGAGCTGCTCTTGAGGCGTGAATTTATAGCTGTAAATATAAACAGGCGTCTTTGTGGTAATTTCCTTTTTTGGATAATGAAATTTAAATGCGGCAATTAATTCCTCGATTTTTTTATAGGTTGTTCCATTGGAGGGGTCTTGTAAGTCAATAGCATCAATTGTTGATTTTTCGACATTTATAACTGTGCCAATGCCAAATAATTTTTCAGTTTGGCTGTTTTCAAACAGTACTTTATCGCCAACTTGAAGTCTATGGTTTCTTAAACGATAAGTTTTAGTCTTACCTTTTTTTAGTTGCGGTACGACCCTTTTATGAAATCCCATTTTTTGTTTTGGTATATCGTGTGGACTACCACAATACCACACTGGAATTTGATGTCCCCACCAAAGCTGGCGAGAAATGCACCAGTCCTTTATGTTATTCATCCAGTGAAAATAAACCTTTTCAAAACGCTGCGGGATTATCTTGATTTTTCCTTTTTTAATGGCTTCAATTGCAGGTTTGGCTAGCGGTTTTGTTTTGACGAACCATTGTTTGGAGATCAGCGGATCGATCGGGCCGTTGCACCGGTCACAGCGGGCAATGTTGTGGATATAGTCAACTATTTTTTCTAGCAGCTCATCATCTTCGAGTCGCCGTAATATTTCATGCCGTGTATCTTGAGGGCTTTTACCGAAATATTCTCCGGCAGCCTTGGTCATGCGTCCGTCCTGACCAATGACGTTGATTGATTCCAGATTGTGGCGCTCCCCTATTTCATAATCAAGAGGATCATGCGCTGGCGTTACTTTGACAGCGCCGGTGCCGAATTCAATATCCACGTTTTCGTCAGCAATAATTGGAATTTCCCGATTCATGATTGGCAGTAGGGCAGTTTTACCAATGAAGCCTTGGTATCGTTTATCCTGTGGGTTAACTGCAACAGCGGTATCGCCCAGCATTGTTTCTGGCCGGGTTGTGGCAACGACAAGATATTTAGTGCTCCCAAAAAGTGGGTAGCGAATATACCAGAGTTTGCCCGACGTTTCTTGGTGTTTTACCTCAAGGTCTGAGAGTGCCGAAGCACACCGTGTGCACCAGTTTACGATCCGGTCACCCCGATAGATCAAACCGTCTTTATACATGGTAATAAAGGCCTTTTGGACAGCAGTGGTGAGCGTTTCGTCCATGGTAAAATGTTCGCGCGACCAGTCGCACGAAGCACCAAGTTGGCGAATTTGATCGGTAATGCGCGAACCATACTTTTTCTTCCATTGCCAAACTTGTCTCAGAAATTTTTCACGGCCAAGCTTGTGTTTGCTGAGGCCACTTTTAGCGATAAGACGCTCGACCATTACTTGGGTTGAGATACCGGCATGGTCAGTGCCGGGCAGATACAGAGTCTTTTCTCCCTGCATGCGGTGAAACCTTATCAGAGCATCCTCAATTGTCATGCCTGTTGCGTGCCCAAGATGCAGCTCGCCAGTTACATTTGGCGGAGGCATTGCGATACTGAAAACTTTTTTTCTCGTACCGGGCAGGTTGTCAGGATTAAAAAAACCAGACGCTTCCCACGCTTTGTAGATCCTTGATTCAACATCAAATGGCCGGTACGTTTTTTCGAGCTCTTGCCTCATAGCTTGGTAATTGTACCTTAAAAAAAGGGTTTAGACTAGTTCCCAGTTTGGATCCGCGTCTAATTTTTTCCAAGAAATATAGTCTTTTTTTACCGCGTGGTAATATGCCGCAAGAGCAATCATGTCTGCGTTATCTGTACAAAGATCAAGCGGCGGTAAGTAAAAAGGGATTTTGTTATCAAAGGTTAGTTTAACTTGATCTGTGAGTTGTTGGCGCAAGGGCTTATTAGCTGCAACGCCGCCTGCTAAGAGGACACTTTTCACTTTATTTTTTTGCGCTGCACGGATAGTTTTTTGAACTAACACATCTAATGCTGCTTGCTGAAAACTCGCACAGATGTCAGCAAGCGGAACTTGCTTTCCAGGAAATTGTTTTTTCAGCATATAGAGCACCGATGTTTTTAGTCCGGAGAAGCTAAAATCAAAATTCTGGTTTGTTAACATCGGGCGGGGAAACGTAAAGCGTTTTGGGTTGCCGCGTTTAGCAAATTTTTGGATTTTTGGGCCGCCGGGATAGCCAATACCGAGCATTTTTGCTACCTTATCAAAGACCTCGCCAGCC
>CAZBNI010000074.1:0-5177 GCA_964493105.1 uncultured Gammaproteobacteria bacterium | reverse complement strand
CCACCACTAAGTATATTAAGGTGTCTTCCCTCACTGAAGGCACCTTGCCTTTTTAACAGACTATACCATCTCTAAAACCGCGAATATTATTTATTTTAAAAATGTTCCAAACATAGCTTACTTTTCAATACTACTATCGTCAAGGATACAAAATACTTAAAAATAGCTAATGTTGGCCAATTTTTAATAAAAATCTAAAAAATACCCTTAATTTTCTCTTATTACAGCGATGGAAGGTAATCAAGTGGGTTTACTGGTATACCGTCAAAACGTACCTCAAAATGCAAATGTGCGCCTGTAGTGAGTCGTCCTGCGCCAGGAGTGCCAGGAAGACCACCTGAAAGGCCTATCTGCTGACCCCGAACAACATAATCATCTTCAGCAACATCAATCCGGCTTATATGTCCATAAACCGTAGAGAGTTCGTTGTTGTGTACAACCATGACATAACTATAACCAAATCCGGCATTTTTTGCCCTGACTACATAGCCATTTTCCGCTGCGCGCACAATTGAACCTTGCGGTACGGGTAAATCAATCCCAGGGTGTTCAAAATATCTTCGAAATGGGTAGGTCGGATCATGAAAATATGCAGAGATGCCTTTTTCTGGATTGAGAGGCCACATGAGGACTGAATCAATATCAAGATCAATCCCCTTTTCCTCAAGCTTTTCCCGCGCTTTCAATTCAAGCGTATTCATCTCAGACTGAGCTGCCTGCTGCTCACGTCTTGCTTGTTCTAGAAGTGCTTCAAATTTCTCTTCAGATTCTTTTGTTTCTTCGATAAGATCTGACTTATACTCTTTCTGATCTGTCAGACTAACAATACTTAACGACAGTTTTTGTGATAGCTCGGTGAGTTCAGAGCGCTTATCAAGCTGTTGTTTCTTTTGCTGTTCAAGCTGTGCCTTAATATCCCTTAGTTGAAGTAATGTTTCTTCGACGCTTCCCCTAAGGTTTTGCGCATATTGCATCTGATCAAAAAAATCTGAAAATGAATCATTTGAAATAAAAAGCTCTAGTAGTGTTCGATCATCATATTGATTGATCAAACGGATATATGCGGCAAGCATTTCTTCGGTATTATCAACATCAGCTGCTTTGACTTCTATCTGAACGCCAAGTAGATCAACCTCAATATTTACCTTTGCTACTTCCTCCTGGACTGTTTCAATATCAAGTTCAGTCTGCTCAACCTGCATATCCAGTAGTGTGAGCTGATTACCAAGTGTTATGCGCTCTTGCTGCTTAGTCTTGATATTTTTCTCGTACGTTTCTGTCTTTTTATTGAGTTCTTCTATCGCCTGACGCTTTTCATCTAATTGCTCATTTAATGCCCTTAGTGTTGCATCATCCGCAGCGCCCTCTTCCCAATCCACATCAGAAAGCTCCTGGTCAGTTGATTCAGTCGTTGTTGTATCTGTCTTGGTCTTGGTATTGGTATCAGAATCTGATTGCGCTAACAAATAGTTTGGGGATAATAACAAAAAACTGGCAACAATAATCACCAGAGAAAGTATAAAATGCTCACTGAGTTGTTTTTTATTTTTGTTTACGTTACACATAACTATTACGCTTTAAAAGCACACATAGTGTAGCATAAACCTAGCTTTTTTGCAAGTTTTTTAGTGCGTTATCGATTCTTGCAAGGATACGAATCTGACCAATCGCTTCACTAACTTTAAAAACATCGGCGCTCTTTTCTTTGCCGGTAAGAGCAACTCGTAACGGCCATAATACTGCCTTATTTGTTAATTTACTTTCTTTTATCCATCCAACAATGTCCTCTTTTAAATCATCGGCATGTTCGAAGTGCATTTCGTCAACTAACGAACTGAGGTAGGTGCGCAGTTTTTTCATCACTTCAATTGTTTCTTCTTTAGTTGTATCTTTTTGTATCAACAACTGCAGATCATAACCCTCTGGATCATTAAAAATATATTCGGCAACTTCTGATGGATCATAAAGTGTAGCTAACCTGTCTTTTTCTAATTCGACAGTACTAGTAAACAACGTTTCGGTTTTGCTGTAAAATCCTTGTTCTACAAGAGATGGTTTTCGTAATACGGTCAAATCTTTAGTATCCATTTTTTTAATATATTGCGAATTCATCCAGTCCAGCTTTTCTTTGTTAAATATTGCGCTTGCTTTATTAACTTTCGCAATATCAAATTCTTGAATTAATTCTTTGATTGAGAAAATTTCCTGATCAGTTTTTGGATTCCAACCTAAAAGTGCAATAAAATTTAGTACTGCTTCTGGTAAATATCCCATCTCCTTATATTCCAATGCTGCCACAGCACCGTGACGTTTCGAAAGTTTTGAGCGATCAGGACCCAACACCATAGGTAAATGAGCAAACAATGGTAGGTCCCAACCCAACGCTTGGTACAGAATAATGTGCTTGGGAGTTGAAGGAAGCCACTCTTGCGCTCGAATTACGTGTGAAATTTTCATCTCATGGTCGTCAACAACATTTGCTAAATGATATGTTGGAAATCCATCTGACTTCATCAGTACTTGATCGTCAATATCCTTATTCGCAACTTCGATCTTTCCATATACCATGTCCTCAAAAATGGTAACATCTTCATGGGGTACTTTTAAACGAACAACGTACGGTTCTCCTGCATCCAATTTCTTTTTAACTTCATCAGCTGATAATGAACGGCACAAACCATCGTACTTAGTAGCTTGCTTGTTTACTTCCTGAATTTTCCGAACCTCTGCCAAACGTTCAGCCGAGCAAAAACAATAATACGCACTTCCCTTCTCAAGGAGCTGATCAACGTACTTTGCGTAGAGCTCTTTTCGCTCAGATTGAAGGACCGGACCCTCGTCAATATCCAAACCGTACCAGTCGAGCGCTTCAATAATATTCTCTACAGCACCATCAACAGACCGTTCTTGATCAGTATCCTCAATACGCAAAATAAACTGGCCATTGTGCTTTTTTGCCCACAGCCAATTAAAAAGTGCCGTGCGCAAACCGCCGATATGTAAAAAACCAGTTGGCGATGGCCCGAATCGTACCCGTACAGTATTCATATATATTGTATTAAGTTAAAATTTTGAAAAAGTATAGTATTTCCAAAACTACGCCAGCGGCAAGTAAAAGAATAATTAAAGTACTCCCATACCGTAAGCTGTAACTAGGCTGTTTTTTACGCAATTTCTTTTTACGTAGTTTCAGATAAATCAACGTAATTAAAATACCGTCAATACCAAGCATCACTGCGCCGGTTAAACTGATAACGTCAATGAAATTCTGCATTCCCAAAACAAACAACACTAAAGGGATAAAACAAGCCAGTGCCCACCCCACTCTCTTTGGTATATTGTAGTCATACCAAAAGATTTTCTTAGCCGTTAATCCAAGCGCAATAAAAGAAGTAAACGTTGTGATAATACCAAAAAAATAACCAACCTTTAGAACCCATGATCCAAAAGTACGCTCAAGACCTGATAACGCGTCATCGGTCGTAGCGGCGCCCGAAACGCCAATTACCAGTAAACTAAAAACAACTGAAATCAGTACACACGTAACGACCCCCCAAATAATCACCTTGCGTATTTTTCCAAAATTGCCTTTGAGTGTTTCTTTTACCTCGGGGATGATTGAGGTTCCCCATAATGAAAACAGTACAACGCCATACGGTGCAAAAAAATTCATACGGCTGCCAGTTGTCAAATTAGCAGGCTGTATATGCTGCACTCCGACAATAAATAGAAAGATTACAACGATAACAAACAAAAGTAGCATGATAAATTCGACTGGTCCCACTGACTTCTGGTCACGCCAAATCAGAAAAGCACCCAACATGAAAAAGATAAATGTATACAGATATACTGGTCCGCCCAACAATGAAGCTAAAAACTGACCGCCGATGATAAGGTACGCGAGAAGTGCCCCAAATATCGCAAGTGTTTTTACAACAAATGCAATCTGTTTGCCACGATTACCAAGATAAATAGCAGCATACCCAGGGAGACGATGTAATCCTTTGGTTTGAACCGCAATCACACCATAAAAAAGGTTCATAAAAATTGATAAACCCCCGATGAGAATAAAATAAAATATAAGTATCCAAAATCCTGATTTCGTCCCAACATATGGGAGGCCAAATAGTCCAACACCAATAATCGTACCTACAAAAGTTGCAAAAGCATACCAATAAGTTTTTCTGTTCTTCATAATCGTCTATTCTTTATGGCCATCTAACAGTTGATCGAGCTTAGAAGACTTTGATGCGTGATGCAATGCTTTTTCAAATGCTGTATACACTTTATCATTAAACAAAACAAATACAATTTTTTCGAAATGTTTTTGATACTGTTCTGCAAATTCAATACTGATCGCGGCACATTTATCGATTGGAAACCGAGCAACGCCTACGCCAATTGCTGGAAATGCGATGGTTTTCAATTCAAGTTCTATCGCGCGCTTGAAACTATTTTCGATTGAGCTGCGTACGAATTCCTCATTTGCAAACTCTCCAAGCCGCATTGAAGCTGCGTGGATCACGTAACGTGACTTTAACTTTCCTCCGGAGGTTACTGCTGCTTCACCTAAGGTAATTGGCCCAATGACATTTGACTCATTTTGTATAACTGACCCACCTTTGGATACGATAGCACTCGCAACTCCACCACCGTGCAATAATTCGTTATTGGCGGCGTTCACGATTGCATCAGTTGCTTGTTCAGTTATATCTCCGTGTTCAATTAAAATTTTTCCCATACGTTCTTTTAGTATACCATAAATCAACCGAAACTTAAATCATTTAATCTCTTATCTGTTGTTGTTTCTGGTCACTCAATCCGTTTCTTGCTAAACCTTTCCTGGATCTGAACTACCAAAATCGTGAACAATATAACAAAAGTAAATATGACCAAATACTTACCGTACAGCTCATGATGTCTGAGGAAATAATATTCAGTTTCAGCAATAATTCTCCCCAGCAAGAATAGTGAAAAACCAAAATAACCATACGATACGACTTTCTTTGTACTCGACAATTTTTTACCCCGTATCAACATATAAATCAACACGCTAATAAGAATAAGCGGTACCGCAATATCTGCATGCAAAATCAAACGAACCTGCTCGTATTGCCCCAATGGGCATGCTTCTGAAGCCTGGACAACTTTGGTCAAATGACAACTTTCGTAGTGAG
>CAZBNI010000073.1:0-5237 GCA_964493105.1 uncultured Gammaproteobacteria bacterium | reverse complement strand
CAAACATTCCCAAAAAAAGCAGTAAAAAAAGATCCGCCTTTCCGCCAACACGTACAATTTCAAAGTCAACAGAATTTCAGCAAATCATTACTACTGCATTACAAGACGCCAAACCATCCATTATCTGGCTCTCCGAACAAAATCAGCGCGATGCTTTTTATCATTCACTGTTTGAATCAAAGAAAAAAATGCTGGTTTTGGTACCGACAATTCTGGATATGCATAAACTAGCCGGACTGGTACCAAAAAAATTAGAGCGAAAAACGGCACTGGTGCATAGCAAACTAAACAAAAACGAATATTATAAGATGTATCAAAACATTCTCCAAAAAAAGACGCGGATTATCATTGGCACCAAACTAGCGCTGTTCATGCCCATCCCTGATAAAACAGTACTGGTCATAGATCAGGAAGAAAATAACAACCACAAGCAGTCTGACCAGAATCCGCGCTATGACGCGCGCCTTACTGCGGAGGTACTATCAACGTATACTAACTCAAAGCTATTTTTTATGTCACACGCGCCGTCTGTAGTCCGGTACCAGCAAAACCAGAACCACATTGTACAAGTGCCTCCAAAAACGGAAATTGCTATAACGACTATTGATATGCGCGAGGAATTCAAAAAACAACACTACTCTATCTTTTCTGAAGCCCTTACCGAGTCAATTAAGCAAACACTAGCACAGAATAAAAAAGTATTACTCTTTATTAACAAACGCGGTACCTCCTCATCGGTTGTGTGTAAAGACTGTGGTCATACGCTGTCGTGTGAAATCTGTACACTGCCGTTTGTGTTTCATGAAAATAACAATGCTTTGTACTGCCATCGTTGCAACAAAAAATCAGAAGTGCCGCCGTTTTGTCCGAAATGCAACGGTACCAATTTTAAATTTACCGGCACCGGTACCCAAAAAGTTGAGCGTGAAGCTCGAAAACAATGGCCTGATCAGAACATCACGCGCTTTGACAAAGACACTGATCCTCACGATTCAATCAATCAACACAGTATCATTGTAGGAACTAAACGCGTTTTTGATTATCTAGACTGGGATCAGATAGGATGCGTGGGCGTCGTGTCTGCTGATACATTCTTGCATCTGCCAGACTTTCGCTCAAGTGAACGCACCATGCAGCTCTTATCCAAAATTAAATCATTTTCAGTGCCATCCATTATCATCCAGACATATTCACCTGATAATCAGGCAATCAAGCATGTGACGAGTAACACAATCACAAAATTTTATGAAGCTGAGCTCACTGATCGCCAAATCGTTAACTATCCCCCATTCACCGGCCTTATCAAACTTATCTTTCAGCACAAAGATAAAGACGCCTGCCTTAAAGAATCTGAACGGTTATTTCAGACAATGAAGACATCACCGTTGGACGTTAGCATCACAACACCATTACAGCCATACCTCAACAATAAATGGCGCATGTACTTGGTACTCAAATACGATCTCAACCAAAAAAAGATCCTGAATTCCATCATGGACTATGTGCCTGATTCGTGGATTATTAACCGCGATCCGGATACGTTGTTGTAATTGCACCTACGTTCTCGTTTCCTTGTAGATCAGCCGCAGCTCACGGACGATGATGTCAATAAGTTCTTTTGATTTTACCTCGTTTATCTTTTTTTCATGATCCCAGTCAATCCCGGGATTGGTATTTCCTTCAATAAAATAGAGGTTGCCGTCATTGCTCTGAATAAAATCCAAAGCAAACAATGAATGTTTGAGGTCAACAATCGTATGTAATTGCTGAGTTATCTGTTTGGACATGGCCCGTACGGTACGAGGTATTACACTCAGCGGTATATATACCAAATCTCCGCCCTGATGTTCATTGCACTTGAAATTCCCGTCCTGCGCGACTCTGATATACGCCTGTATTATTTTTTGGTTGAGAAGTATAAGACGTAAGTCAATAAATCCAGAATGTTTTCCGAAATGAAATCCATCTGTACAGTCAATGAATGGCTGCAGGATGTACGACAACGTTTCTTTGTCACGTTTGTCATACTCATAGTATTCCATGATATCCTTGAAACCTGTGGTATCGAAATCAATTTTATATATTTTGAAACCACCCGAGCCTGTCTGATCTTTGAGGATGTACCCGTCGTCAACATCCATTTCATACCGGTGGTTGTCCAGCACCGCATCCAAGGTACCTTTCGCCTGTGCAATAGTTCGCTGTGAAGGATTTGCTACTGCTACCGTCGGTATTGCAAACTCTCTGAAATATTTATAGGTATTCAATTTATTGAGAAAAATATCTTTAATTTCTTTATTGCTAAAGTTATACACGGATGGAGAAGATTCCATCAGCTCCAACCGATCCTGCTGCGCAATAGTAGACGGAGTAAATTTATCAAAAAGAACTGCGGAACTCGCCTTCCCCGGATGTTTTGTCCATTTTGAATCGTAGGTCCAATAGCTCCGAAACAGTCCCGGTCCGATTATATCTCTGGACGTCGTAAACGCGGCCTTCATTCCAGTTTTTTTGCATCTCGACAGCACATAGCTGTAGCTATCATTGTACTCCCCGTTTTTCTCCGTACGCGGAAACGGTGATCTCCCTTTGTACTGCGAGTCCCTTGCGCTCTTCGCAGTAGTTTCTGAGTATACCACCATTACATCAAATTTCTCATTCTTCTTCATAACGTATCGTGTTCCCTCCACTACTGATTAATCTTTTTAAAAAGTACTTTTGTCTGCATTTCTACGCAGAGTCCAAAAAAAGCGCTGTTAAGCGCCCAAACCCTAAATACCTTATTATTCAGGTCTATTCTGTGTGAGTACCTATCTGAAGTCAGTATACCACAGAACGCCTAAAATAGCACGTTTCTGTAACGATTAACGCGATCCGGATACGTTGTTGTAGGAATTATTCAAGCTTGCGAATCATATCATCCAAAGTCCGCGTCACACACTCTAGGTTTTCATACACATCCCAATTAGTAATGCAAAAAAAATATGCGCCTAATGATTCAATATCACTCTAAAATGTATTTACTCTCATCATAATAATTACTGATAATATTTGCGTGCGACTTCAAAAAGATCCGGTTGAGTTATTTTATTACCACCAATAAATATTCTATCAGAAAATTCAACTTCATCAATACCATTAATACTTTTGTAAATCCATCCAGCTTCTCTGACAATAATACTACTTGCAAAATGAGGAAGGCTGTCCTTAGCAAAGGTAATAATCCCGTCATACCTCCCAGATGCTATTTGGCAATCCGTAATCGCCGTAGAAACATCAATTATTCTTATAGTATAATTCCGTTCTAATTCCCTCGTTATTTGTCTCGCCTTCACCTCATCGGTCCAATCATATGAAACCCGCAAAATAATTGTTGCTTTATCTTTTTTTGTTTCATCAACTTTTATTATTCTATCATTTAATAAAGCGCCCTTCCTTTTTTGGCAACAAATAATTCATCTCGTACCACATCATATACCACTCCAAAAAAAGTTTCACCTTTATGAACATGGGATACTACAACTGCATAATGACCGTCCCCTTTAATAAATGATTTAGTACCGCTGATTGGATCTACCGCCCAAACATTCTGACCAGAAACAAATTTTTCATTTTCCTCTTCTGCACAAAATAAATGACTAGGCTCGTTTTTATGAACAATTGACTTTAAATCCCTTTCGATTCTTATATCTTCCTCTGTTAAATACCGTTTTTCACCCCAACATCTTTTATGCTGCCAGCCTTGGACTTGATCCGCTTACCACTAGCCACTACTTCGTTAATAATTTGTTCGTATAATTTTTTCATGAATTTATTTTAACAAAATATTATTATATAACAGTAAAAATCGTTTGTTGGTTGATTAATAATGAATAACCTAGTTTAATCATGCTTTCAGTCCAAGTATATCATGAAAACACTTAACTATAAAAACTTGGTATTTCTGTTCTGTACATTGACAATAACAATGAAAAGGTATACTTTAAACTAATACTGAAAAACTGAAACTCTTAATGGAGGGCTCAAAAATGAGTACTGAGACTGCTAGCATCTACATGCGGCACATTCAACTTGAAATCGTTATCCCCGAACCACACGTGTAGATATTTATGAGCAAATTCGGTGTGAAGTTTTCTATCAGCTCCACCGATGGATCCAACCATATCCAACCCGTTGATAGCTACTTCGATCATCCAAAAAGATGGCACGTTACAGTCACTATTCACGATAAAAGAGAACAAGAGTTCAACGAATTCCTTCGTGATTTTTTTTGTGAGGCACGGGAAATCATATTTGAAGAACCCAAATAAGATTGATCTTCGTTTCATAAGAGACTGCGCACACGTAGGCTCTCGCTTCTTGTTTGTACTATTAAATACCTTGCACGACTTGAAAAAAAACTAATAATTGCGTATACTAACGTGTACTATTATAGATTATTATGTCTACCCTAAATATCATCACAGCACCGCATAAAAAGCTCCGCACACGGGCAGTAGAGATTCCAGTTGAAGAAATTCAAAAACTGCGGGGTTTTATTAAAAACATGAAACAAACGATGCTGGAAAAAGACGGGATTGGCTTAGCCGGCAACCAGGTTGACGTACTGAAACGGATTATCATAGTCAATACAAAAGACGGTCCGCTTGCCTTGATCAATCCCAAAATTTCAAGAAAATCATTTAAAAAAGAAGATTGCGAAGAAGGCTGCCTTTCACTGCCTGATATTTACGGTGTTGTCCGAAGGCACCAGAAAATTACGGTAAGTGCTTATACGCAAGACAGTACCCGCGTAAAAATCAAAACAACAGGTATGTTTGCACGCGTTATACAACATGAAGTTGACCACCTGAATGGTATTTTATTTACCGATCGGGCCAAAAAAATGACCAAGGGAGAAAAACCCAATGAACCAAAAAATTTATAAAACTATTTTTTTTGGTACGCCTGATTTCGCAATACCCGTACTTGAAGCGCTAACATCGCTTTCTTTCATTGACCTCCAGCTAGTCGTAACCCAGCCCGATAAACCAGTTGGCAAACATCATACGCTCAACACCCCGCCCGTTAAAGTATTTGCGGAAAAACATGCGCTTACCATTTCCCAACCGCATGGTGTGCGTGGAGACGAATTTGAGCATGAGATCAAAAAGCATAATCCTGATGTAATCATTATTGTCGCGTACGGCGAAATCATCCCAAAAAATCTTCTTGCAATCCCAAAATATGGCTGGCTG
>CAZBNI010000072.1:0-5353 GCA_964493105.1 uncultured Gammaproteobacteria bacterium | reverse complement strand
TGCATTATTAACCAGGATATCAATCTGTCCAAGTTTAGCAAACTCTGTTACTACTTGATTCCGATTTCGAACGTCTAGGGTTAGGGTATTCACCGTGACGTCATGACGATCCAAAATATCTTCACGGATTTCCAGAAGAAGTTGTTCTCGTCGTGCAACGAGTACAAGAATATATCCATTTTCATCAAATGCGTACGCACATGCCTTTCCAATATTGGTCGTTGCACCGGTTACTAGCACAGTTTTCCCAGAGTCAAAGTCCACTAATCATGTTGCCTCCTGTTATCGCATCGGCCGTGGTCGATACGCTAAGCCTCTTGTGATTGATCTCTCCTGTTGTACATTGATAGCATTTCACTGATAACAAACAAGGAGATTAAATCGCTTCTTATAGAATTTTTTGATTGTCTTAATTGATTGCAAAGAGCAAAATCAAACTAGTATATCGCATTATGTTTATTTTGTAATTGTTTTAGCCACATACTTTTGGCGGTTTTTAGTTATTAAATTCCGCCAAATATTGATTAGGTGTTTTATTGTTTAAAGCACAGTGTTGCAGGTCATTGTAGTACATATTCCACAGCTTTATTTTATAAATTTACCATACGCAGTCTGTTCATAAAACGTTTCCTGGTCGCTTCTGTGGCTCCTCTCTACTTTACCATTTTGAGCTGGTTTGCCCGGGTCAATTAAGTAGTGAATGATATTTAGTTTCTGACATAGTAGGTCAAACGCATGCAACTTGGTATTAAGAGGATCAGACGACTTCTGGTAGCCGGTATACCGATTGGTAAAATAACTTCCATTATCTGTTTTAACAGCCCTTATCCTAAATGGAGCAATCTTTATCAGCTCTTTGAGAAAAGCAATTGAAGAATGGTTAGAATAATCCTCATAAATCTTCAAGTATCTCCACCGTGAAGAGCAGTCAATGGCCGTAAACTGGTAGTATCGCCTGTTATTAAGGAGTTTAGGCACGTATTTGACGTCTATCTCCACTAATTCACCGGGCGTTAAAGGAGCTTTGATATATTTATACTTTAACTTCCTGGTATGGTATTTTCTGGTTAGTCCTTCCTGTTTAATTATTTTACCAATTGTCCTCGTGCCAATAACAATACCTTTTTTCTAAGTCATTATTTAACTTAAAAGCACATTTTTTATTTTGTTTTCTTAACTCAATAACTTTTTCTTTGGTTCTAATTGGTGTTTCAGAAGGATGACTTTTTGGCTTGGTAGATTTAGGCTCTAATCCTTTCTCGCCGTATTTCTTGTAGTTGGCCACCCACCTTTCTAAAGTCCTTTTCCCTATGGACAAACCATAGCCAGATCTTTAAGTTTAATCTCTTTTTTGACGATAGGCATTACCCATCTCAAACGTTCTTCTTTAATTGTTTTTGACATATTAATGCACATAGTTATCCAGAATAATCCATATTCTGGAAAACCGCCATATGTATGTGCACATTACCTAATACTATTTACAAAAATAAAAAAATATGTTACAATTATTATATAAAATAAAAATAAACAACTAAGTATGGCGAAAAATAACGAAGTTATAAAATTTTGTGGAGTTGTGGTTTGTACTGCAATTCTATTTTTCATTGCCACTTTAGAGGTACAAGCAGCAGATTCGCGTAGTCCTGAACTTAAAATATATTCTAGTGATGCGGTGTATATGAATAGTTTTTATGCATTTGCAGAAAGTTTTCCTGGTGGTGCTTCGGTAGCAACATGCGACTTGGAAGGTAATGGATATGAAGAAATAATTGTTGGAGCCGGACCTGGTGGAGGTCCGCAAGTTCGAGTATTCGATAGTCAGGGAAGACCAAAGTTTACTCCATATTTTTTTGTTTATGGAACAGAATTTCGCGGTGGAATCAACGTAGCATGTGGTGACCTTGATGGTGACGGCACTGCTGAAATTGTAACAGCTCCAATGTCAAAAGGCGGTCCACACATTAGAATTTTCAATAGATATGGAGAACCAATTTTTACTCCTGGCTTTTTTGCGTACAGAACTAGCATGAAGGGTGGAGTCAATGTAGCTGTTGGTGATATTGATGGCGGTGGTATTAACGAGATTATTACTGCTCCTGCTTCAGGAGATGAACCAAGAGTCAATGTGTTTAACCGATATGGAGAGCAACTGCAGTTTGATATTTTTCCTTATCATCCTGATTTTAGCGGAGGTGTTAGTTTGGCCGTAGCTGATGTTGATGATGATTATATGGATGAATTGGTAATGGGCGTACAGAGCCAGGATTCAGCTTGGATAAAAGTAATCAATGTCGGAGCTGTAGAGCCGCCTATCGGAAATTTTTTGGCGTTCCCCGTTGACTTTAAACAAGGCGTCAATGTCACAGCAGGGGACATTGATCATGATGGATACGATGAAATCATTGTAGCAGCCAATAGTGGTGGCGGCCCTCATGTAAAAGCGTATGAAGCAGACGGAACGCCAACATGGGTTAGTTTTTTTCCTTATGAGTATAACTTTAGAGGTGGTGTTCGTTTAGCAGCAGGGGATATTAATATGGATGGGAGTATTGAGATAATTACCGCGCCAAAAAAGAAGACCCTCTCGGGTATCGTTACTTTGATTGAAGTAGATCTTTCAGAACAACGATTGTGGGCCTATGAAAATGGCGCTTTACTAAAAAGCTTTTTAGTTTCAACAGGATTGCCAAGAACTCCAACAAGACCTGGTAATTTCCAGATATCACAAAAAACATATTCGAAACTTTATTCAGGTCCTGACTATTATTTACCCAATACCTTATGGAATATGCGATTTGATGGCTCTCGTCTTTTGCACGGCGCGTATTGGCATAATAATTTTGGATATCGAATGAGTCATGGATGTGTTAATATTGCTTATCCTGATGCAGAATGGCTATATGATTCCACTCCGATGTGGACACCAGTTATTATACGTGAATAGGATACAAAATTTATATTATTCACCTATAGCCAAATATAATCGAATCTGTTAAAATAGATAGTAATTAAGGTACTAATTTCAGATACTGTTTATTTTTTATATGAGTTTACGTAAAAAAGTTTGGTTAACTTTTGCTGGAATAATTATACTTGCTGTACTTGCAGGTATTGTAGATTATCCAAAAGGACCGGATATCAGAATAGGTGAATATTTTAAAGAAATCAAAGTGCATCTTGGATTGGATCTTCAAGGTGGTACGCATTTAGTGTATGATGCCGACACCACGCAGATAGAATCTGCTGAACGAGTAGCGGCTCTTGAGGGCGTCCGTGACGTTATAGAACGTCGTGTGAATGCTTTTGGCGTATCAGAGCCGGTTGTTCAAACCAATCAAGTGGGCGATCAATGGCGTGTTATTGTTGAGTTAGCCGGAGTTCAAGACATCAACCAAGCGATTGATATGATTGGCGAAACGCCACTTCTTGAATTTAAGGAGGAGGTTACTACTGAATTAACAGAAGAAGAAATAAATGCGATAAATGTACTTAATGAAGAGGCAAAAAAGCAAGCAGAGGAGGTATTAACACAGGCGACTGCGCCTGAGGCTGATTTCGCAGCATTGGCAAATGAATATTCTCAAGATCCAGGAAACGTCAATTCTGAAACTAACGAAAAACTTGGAGGAGAGTTAGGGTTTTTTAGCAGAGAAGATATGGTGCCTGAATTTGCAGATGTTGTTTTTGATACGCTCAAAGTCGGTCAAGTTTACGATGAAGTAGTTGAAACTCAGTTTGGATACCATATCATTAAAAAAACGGGTGTTGAGGGCGACACGGCAAGCGCTAGCCACATCCTTTTTACTAAGCAATCTACTCAAGGAACGCCAAGTCTGGAAAATACAGGATTATCCGGTAAACAGCTTGAACGGGCAGACGTTACATTTGATCAGAATACGAATGAGCCGCAAGTAGCCTTAGAATTTGATAATGAAGGTAAGGATTTATTCGCTGAAATTACAGAAAGAAATCTTAATAAAATAGTTGGAATTTATTTAGACGGATCGCCGATATCGTTGCCACGAGTGAATGACAAAATTACTGACGGTCGGGCAATTATTTCCGGAAGCTTTGAGTTGGAAGAGGCGAAGCTGCTCGCACAACGCCTGAATGCAGGGGCACTACCTGTACCAATTACACTTGTAACGCAGCAAAATGTTGGCGCCACGCTTGGAAAAGTTTCGGTTCAAAAAAGTTTATTTGCAGCAATAATCGGTCTCGTGTTGGTTATTGTATTTATGGTTATATACTATCGGTTACCAGGCGTGATTGCCATTATCGCGCTTGGTGTTTATACGCTTATAGCATTAGCAGTATTCAAATTGATTCCAGTCACTCTCACACTAGCAGGTGTTGGCGGCTTTATTCTTTCCATTGGTATGGCTGTTGATGCTAATATTCTTATTTTTGAACGATCGCGTGAAGAACTAAGGGATGGTAAATCATTATCCGACGCAATTGAAGAAGGATTTAACAGGGCTTGGTTATCAATTCGAGATTCCAATATCTCAAGTCTAATTACGTGTGTCATCCTTGCCTGGTTTGGCACCAGTATTGTAAAAGGATTTGCAATAACTCTTGGTATCGGCGTATTGCTAAGTATGTTTTCTGCGATAACCGTCACCAGAACTTTTATGCGTATTATTGAATCACGCTGGATTGAGCGGCATTTATCAGTAGTGAGTCCGGTCGGGAACAAAACGGAAAAGATGAAAGGGGAGTCACATGTTTAATATTATCCAAAACAGGAAATATTGGTTTATAGTGTCAGCTGCTGTCATCATTCCTGGAATAATCGCCATGGTAATGGGAGGTTTACAGCTTGGTATTGATTTTACCGGTGGCAGTCTTCTTCGAATTGAGTTTTCTGAAGTGCGACCCGAGACGCAAGACGTTGAAGCATCATTAGAAGGTTTTGGTCTTGGGCTAGTCCGAGCGCAACCACTTGGCGAAAAGGAAATGTCCATCAGACTTAAAAACATTGATAATACTAAAAGACAAACGATAATTAATACATTGAATGAAAAGTTTGGTGGAGTTACGGAGCAGAGTTTTGAGTCCATCGGTCCAACGATTGGTAAAGAACTCCGGGATCGTGCAATTACTGCGATACTGCTAGTTTTACTTTTTATAATTATCTATATATCGATTGCATTCAGAAAAATTGCCGGCGGAGCAGTGCGGTCTTGGGTATATGGTCTTGGCGCATTGGTTGCATTATTCCATGATATATTGATTGTTGTAGGATTTTTTGCAATTCTTGGAAGATTTTGGAGCATTGAAATTGATACATTATTTATTACAGCTTTACTGACTATTCTTGGATTTTCTGTGCATGATACTATTGTTG
>CAZBNI010000071.1:0-5460 GCA_964493105.1 uncultured Gammaproteobacteria bacterium | reverse complement strand
TGTTAAATAGAACATTTACATTAATTCCAGAACCCGTATTCGTATTCAAATTTGTATTGGCCATTGTGTTAGTGTTGACATTAGTATTTGGTGTTTGGATGATAGCTGCCGGTCGAAAACTTTTGTACATCATTTCAAATGTTGTCTGGTAACTCGCTTCGCTCAGGATGGTTGTATTGTAATGTATTAAATACACTTTATCACTGCGTGTGTAATAAACTGTCTGTTTATCTGCTCCAATAATACCTGATAAGGTCCCTTCCCAATTGATAACGGTAGTTATTTGGCTAACACTCACCCCAGGCGACTTTGTCAGATACCAATCTTTTGCAGAGAGTCGGGCTGAATTACTTTCAACGATGACTTCAATAAATTCGCCATTATCAGCACTAAACATTTTACCGCCCACTGTTACGGGATCGTCGGCAATATCCCAAATTGCAGGATATAATATGGCATACCCCTCTGAATCATTGGTATAACTCCGAACCGTGCTGGCACTTTCCAATTTATTACTACTGCGCGGATCAAATCCCGCACGAACCTCTTGGCCATCAGCATAGCTGTCTTTGTCTGTATCAGCCACCGTTACACTTGTGCCATAAATTGCTTCTTCAATATCAGTTAATTGGTCAGAATCTGTATCTCTTCCGGCAGAAATTGTATTCACATTCATGACAGTATTGGTAGATGAATTGGTATTTGGGAAAAGGTTAGCAATCGGACCGGTATTCGTATTGGTATTACTACTGCTGTTTACATCAGTATTCACAACGCTATTTGTAGTACTATTCGCATTATCATTCATGTTATCATTTGCAACAGCGTTAACGTTTTCATTCACAACCGTCGCGTTGGTGTTGCTATTATCACCTCCAAATTTCTGAATTGCAAAAAATGCACCTGCTCCGAGCAGGATCAAAAAGAAAATTCCAAATAAAACAAACAGCAAAGTGCTCTTTTTTCCACCACCGCCCGTTTCCTCAATGTAGAACTTTTCAGGCATGGCATGGATACGAACCTGCTTCGGTTGTTTCTGCGCCACATTTTCCTTAATAGTTTTATTATCTGCCATGGTAGTCTAGTGTATTGTGGGTAATTAAAAATGTATAACTAATAATCTTTTTTAGCGGACTCCTCAACTTGTTGAGGAATGATTTTTAAACGACGCTCCCAAACAAGTTTGGGCGTCCACTCGATTGTATGGCCTAGTTTATTTTTACCAATCGAGTGCCCCGACTTGTCGGGCGGTGAATGTTTACTCTTATAATTCAGAAATCGCCGTATCAATATCTCGGAGTACCCCCTCGCCTTTTGGATTATATCCTCCCTTAACTTCCTCTCCATCACTATGGCCGTCTTCGTCAGTATCATGGGACAATGGATCTGTTGTGTACACTTCCACCTCTTCACGGTCAAAGAGTCCGTCGCCATCAGTGTCAGATAATGATATATTGGTACCAAGCTCTTTTTCTTTTTCGTCAGTCAGTCCGTCGCCATCAGTGTCTTCTCCGACATCTTCCACCATTGGCAGTGGCTCCGCGTCCAAATCAAGAACTGGCTCCGTATTCACGATAGTATTCGTCACTGTCGATACGGTATTAACAACAGAAGTATTTGTTGCCGGCCTGTCATCCGTAAACAGACCAAAGGACGCAACAACGGCTCCTCCCCCAATAATTACTACCGCAGCAAAGGTCAATAACACAATAAGCATTGCTCTGCTTTTTTTCCTTTGTTGTGCTGGTTGCGCAGATGGAGCGTGCGCCACTCGCGGCGTACCTATAGGCTTCGGAGCTACACGTTGTTTTGCAGAACGAGGCATTGCCTTCACCTCTTTATCGGTTTTGGCAAAGATATCCTCAACTTGTTGATTCTTTGTTGGTCTTGGCATTATTTAAATTTAATGAGTTGCTACTGCACCACTTAGCCTGACGTACCTGAACCAGAAGTGGTCCCCGTACACGTTGTGGTTGTGGTTGTAATTGGTGTTATTACAGTTACATGCGCACTTTCTCCCCACAAACTCTCAGCATCATACGCGCGAGCATAAATTTCCTGATTGTAGTTGGTTGTAGTAGTAGTTGTCGTACAACCAAATTCTTCCGCCGCATATGCTATCGGGATAAATGGAAAGGTTCCTTTTTGTGGTTCAAAAGCGTACGAGGAAATGCCACTCTCAACATACGCTGTGGCCGTGTTGTCTGCATTCCATCCAAATGTCACCGTAACAGAAGGTGTTGATGCGCTCGCAGTTCCTAACAGACCTGCGCTCGCATGGAATAATCTTACTTCAGTTACGGCAGTGTCGTCCGTAGCATCAACGGTGACATTTATCATACCAGATACCGTGGCGCCATTTGCCGGAGACGTAATTGTCGCAGTTGGCGCTTGATTTGATACTTGTCGATTTACCACAACAGTTCTTGAAGCTAATCCGTCGATACCCACGCCATTAGTGGCACGTGCTTCAAGTATATAGGATGGGGGTGAATTTGGTATACCAGCTAGATCCCAAATCCAGTGATAGTATCCATCACCGCCTACCTCAAGCTGCTGATCCATCACGGTGCCATCTAAAAGGAAGGTAACGCTGGCAATATCACTTTCGTTATCAATTGCCTCCACTAATACCTCATAGGTATCAGTAGTGATTTCATACTCATTCGTCGGGGGATCTACAAAACTAACATCTGGCGGTGAGGTGTCAAAACAGTCGGTATCAGGAGGGTTAGTGCAGGTACTCGGGCAAAAGTCATCAGAACCGTCATCACATGTTGTGATCGCGGTATTTGAACAATATGAAGGGCATGCTGATGTCATACACGCGTCTGTTGTCCCTGAATTGTTATCATTGCAATCAGTATCAACCGAACAGGTATTAATGCCGCACAGACCGCTTCCAACGCAACATACTTGGCCAGTATCACAATCCGTGTCTTGGGTACATGGCGGATCACCAATGCTAAATGTTCCCTGATCCTGCGTACTTTCATTTTTTAGCAGATCCTGCATATAAATACTCAAATGATACGTACCATCCACATTATCACCAACATTCCAGGTGCCTCCGTACATACCGTCGTTGTTAGTGCCATCGCCATGGCTGCCATCGTCATACAGCTGAACCGAGCCAACATTATTATCTGACGCATTTTTCATGTTTGCAATCACTGTTTCAACGCCTGATACATCGCTAGCAAACAGCGTTACCTGAATTGACTCATTCTGCTCAACAACTGCCGGATTGACTGTAACGGCTGAATTCCATGTAGAATTACATTGGCCAGATCCCATGCCAATGCAATCTTCCATATTTTTGCAATCCAAGTCAGCGCAGATGCCGATTTGCGGACCGCTGGTTTGCGCGACCTCAAAACTCGGCGTTGGGTCTGTTGAAACTTGGGCCAGCGCGCTTGATATGGCAAATGTCGCGCCTGCCGCAAACAGCACTGCCGCAAAAATTTTTACTGTTGTTTTCATATACCTATATGGTTAAAAATCTTATTATTCTATTTGTAACAATTAATCCATGCGCGCCTCATAGTATACCAAATAATTCTAGAGACGTAACGTACCCTTTCAATACTGACACAATCACTCTATATATAATACTGACTAGTAGAGACAGGAACAATATGTTCGCGCTTCGCACGGTCCTGAAGATACACCAGTATACCCGGAACAGTCCCGTGCAATGCAAGATGAAGCTGACCACACACAACTGCTGTCTGCTACACAACCTGCGTAAGCTAATACAGGGCACACTTCACCGCCGACAGTATAGCAATCGCACCATGTGCTCGCACAACTGCCAAGAAAACAGTGCGTACTGCAACAGTCTCCATCTACCCCACACGCTCCTCCATTAGCAGTACATGCGGCAACGGGACAGTCATTATCATTTATATCATCACATCCTACGCCACAGCATGCATTATCATTCGTACATCCACAATCCGGATCATCGGCAACGGTGCATCCGGCAGGACAACTGTCGTTGCACCCGTCAGGAGCACACGCTTCTGCCGCGCCGCCGGTGCATGCAATATTGCTTAGTCGGCTGACATTGCCAAGCGCATCAATCGCTTCAATATCAACCCAGAACGAACCGTCTATTGTGGAAACCCAAAAACCTTGATATATGTCCGCTCCGGCAAGTGCCATGGAAATTCTGCCGTCAGGATCAGGCAATTCAACCCCATATGGCTGGTGAATCACCGCTTCAACACTCGCAACGCCGTTAGGATCAATCACGGTCGCGGTATAGGTAAACATGGTGCCAGCACGGCTTGAACACGGCGACACACTACTCGCTGTAATATCTGGTCCGCCAGATCCGCGTGCGTTTACCCTGATCTCTATGCTGGCACTTCTATTGCCCGCGGCATCCAGCGCATCCGCCTGAATCGTATGCCATCCATCAGGAAACGCTGTCGTGGTCGTATCAATAGTATATTCCCATGGCGGACCGCCGCCAATCGTTCCACGCAAAATATAATCCACATAATAATTCACATACTGGACGCCAACTTCATCATACGCATCAACCGCGATCGTGATGATACCGTCAACCGACGTGCCGTCAGCTGGAGTGTTAGGAATAAACATAACCATTGGCGGCGTAATATCACTCACCAGATTATTAACATTCACCACGATCGGCGCCAGTGGATCACTTGCCGAATTACCAAATGCATCATACGCATACACAAATAAATCATGATTGCCATTAGTAAAGGTAGTAGTATTCCATGACACAATGTATTCATTCAGACCGCTTGGGATCGAATCAGATCCATAAGGTACACTATCAATAAAAAAATCAACCCGATCCATGGCGATATCATCAGTAGCTACCGCTACAATATCAATAACATCAACCACTGATGCTCCTGTGAGCGGGCTCGTCAGCTGGACAATCGGCGGCACTGGATCCGGATTATCAACAAAAATATTAGGTTCGCTAACTATTGTATCATTAACACCATCAGATGCTCGAGCAAAGATATAATACTCACCATTAGGATATGATCCATTGGTGGTATCCCAATTCATATTGCAAGTCAGTTCGTTTGTAGTATTTGGGCCACACGTAATGGTTTCGATAACCGTTCCACTTGCAGTATGGGTTTCTATCACAATCTGTTGGACAACGCGATTATCCGTAGCATGCGCAGTAATCGTAACCGCAGCACCTGAAACCACATCGCCGGTTTGAGGAGTAGTAATTTCAACAAATGGTTGTACTTCGTCAGGTCCGCTCGCGTTATCAATTTGTATGATATATGTCACACTTGTCATATTGCCAACGGTATCAAATGCTCGGACCATCAACGGATATTCTCCATCAGCGTACACGGTAGTATCAAAGTCCCACTTCCAATCAGGAGGCCCATCAGTACCATCTTCATCAGTATAGGTTCGTGTACCATCGAGAAAAAACTTCACCTGGGCTAC
>CAZBNI010000070.1:0-5514 GCA_964493105.1 uncultured Gammaproteobacteria bacterium | reverse complement strand
TTACTTAAAAATAACTATCTGTCCAGAATGTGTTGGACTAATACAGCGCACTTGATTATTATTTTTGGATAGCGTATACTGACATTAAGCAAGTTTATTATTAAACTAGCTGTTTTTTAATAACTATTTTAGCTTATTTACGTATACTTTTATGGCAAAAGATAATGAAATATTACAAGCGGCAAAACAAATTTGTGAAGAAAAAAAGATTTCACTGGAGTCAGTAATTGAGACTGTTGAGGCAGCGCTTGCGGTTGCCTACCGTAAGGATTTTGGGGAAAAAAATGAAAATGTTAAGGTTGATTTTGACATTACTACTGGTGCTGCGCGTGTTTTTGACATCAAGACAGTCGTTACCGATGAAAAAGCGGAATTGACTGAGAAGCTTAAAGAGGAAAAGAGGGCGCAGGAAGAAGCGGAAGAATTAGATAAAGAACCAACGCAAAAAAAGGGCGAGAAAAAATCCTACAAAGGCGGATCTGTCCCTGGCGGAAAAACAAAATCTGTAAAAACCACGGAGGTAAGTGAATCAGAAGACGATGAAGATAAATTTGAGCGTTTCAATCCAAAAACTGAAATTACACTTTCGGATGCACAGAAAATAAAGAAAGGAACTAAGCTTGATGATGAAATCAAGACAGAGCTTTTCCCTCCCGCTGCTTATGGCCGTATGGCTGCACAGACTGCTAAACAGGTAATTATTCAGCGACTTCGTGAAGCAGAGCGTGAAAATATTTTTCAGGAGTTTAAACAGCGCGAAGGTGAAATTATTAATGGTACCATTCAGCGGATTGAGGGACGTATGGTGTTAATTGATCTCGGGCAAACTACTGCATTATTGCCACCACCAGAGCAAGTACCACGAGAACGCTATTCGCCTGGTCAGCGATTTAAATTTTACGTAGTTGGAGTTAATCAGACTTCAAAAGGTCCTGAGATTATTCTATCACGATCACATCCAGAAATGGTTGCAAAACTTTTTTCAGTCGAGGTGCCGGAAATCGGCAATGATTCTGTTGAAATTAAATCGATCGCACGTGAAGCAGGTTCACGAACAAAGATCGCAGTGTTCACTAACCAGCGAAATATTGATCCAGTTGGTTCATGTGTTGGTCAGCGTGGTTCACGGGTCCAGACCATTATTTCGGAAGTCGGCGGTGAAAAAATCGATATTATTGAATGGGATGAAGATTCGGCTAAATATATTACTAACGCACTCTCGCCAGCAAAAGTGTTGAGCGTGAAACTCAATGACGAGGAAAAGACAGCTTTGGTCGAAGTCAAGGAGGATCAATTGTCACTCGCCATTGGAAAAGCAGGTCAGAATGTACGGCTCTCCGCAAAATTAACTGGCTGGAAGATTGATATTTTATCTGATACTGGCGAGAAGATTGGACATGGAGGTGAAGATAAAAAAGAAGACGAAGAAGAAGGTGAAGAAGAAGTCGTCGAAGATAAAAAAGAAGACACTCCTGAGGCACCGGAAGAAAAGGACAAAAAAGGAAAAGAAACAACTGACACAAGAGAAGAACACGAAGAAAAGCCCGACAAAGAGAAGGAGACATCAGAACAAGAAGAGTCAAAGGAAGAAGGGGTAAAATAATTTAATTATCATTAATAAAAAATAACGGAACTATGTCTACTCCGATGATAATCGCACTTGGCGCATCAGTGCTCGCAATCGTATACGGACTTGTGCTTATACGATGGATTGTAAAATTACCAAAAGGCGATACAAAGATGCAAGAAATTGCAAAAGCAATTCAAAGTGGCGCAAGGGCCTACCTTAATCGCCAGTACCGCACTATTGGATTAATTGCTGCTTTAGTGTTTATTTTATTGTGGTGGTTTCTTGACTTTGGAACCGCAGCAGGCTTTCTGGTCGGTGCTGTATTGTCTGGGCTTGCTGGTTATATTGGCATGTACGTATCGGTGCGAGCGAATGTCAGAACTACAGAAGCAGCCAAGAGTGGACTTGCTAAAGCCTTGAGTGTTTCATCAAAAGGCGGTGCTGTTACGGGGTTTTTAGTTGTTGGCCTTGGACTTCTTGGTGTTGCGGGGTTTTATGCCATTACCGGTGATATCAAATCTTTGATTGGATTGGGTTTTGGCGGAAGTTTAATTTCAATTTTTGCACGACTTGGCGGCGGTATTTATACAAAAGCTGCTGACGTCGGAGCTGATCTTGTCGGCAAAGTAGAAGCGGGTATTCCTGAAGATGATCCACGAAACCCCGCTGTTATTGCAGATAATGTTGGCGACAATGTTGGTGATTGTGCTGGGATGGCCGCTGATCTCTTTGAAACATATGCGGTAACCGCAGTTGCGGCAATGCTTTTGGGTTCACTTACATTTGCGGGCTTTGAAAATGCCTTATTCTTTCCGCTGGTGATCGGCGGCTTGACAATTGTTACTTCAATAATTGGCATTCAGTTTATCCGGATTGGCAAGAAGAAAAATATTATGGGCGCGCTGTACAAAGGGCTTTCAGTGGCAGGTATTTTGACTGCAGCGGGGTTTTATCCGATTACCAAGTGGCTCATGAGCGATAATGGTCTGTATACTACGATGGATATATACTTAGCATCAATCGTAGGGTTAGTCGTAACAGCGTTACTTGTCATTATTACTGAATACTATACTTCAACTGCATATAGTCCAGTTAAATCAATCGCACAAAGCTCTGAAACAGGACATGCAACAAATATTATTTCTGGTCTTGCGGTCAGTATGAAATCAACAGCATTGCCGGCTATTGTGATCGCAGGTGGTATTCTCGCAGCATATTCGTTTGCAGATCTCTATGGCGTAGCAATCGCTGCAATGAGTATGTTATCACTTACTGGAATTATTGTTACGATTGATTCGTTTGGGCCGATTACTGATAATGCCGGAGGTATTGCAGAAATGGCAAAGTTACCAGAGGAGGTGCGGAACATTACTGACCCACTTGACGCAGTTGGCAATACAACTAAAGCTGTTACCAAGGGGTATGCAATTGGTTCTGCCGGACTTGCTGCATTAGTGCTGTTTTCCGCGTATATTCAGGAGCTTGCTGATGTTGGTAAGAGCTACACTTTTGCCTTGGATGATCCGAAAGTAATAGTTGGTTTGTTAATCGGTGGTTTGCTGCCTTTCTTTTTCGGAGCCCTAGCAATGCAGGCAGTCGGCAGGGTTGCGGGATTGGTTGTTGATGAAGTACGCCGCCAATTTAGAGAGATTAAAGGTATCATGGAAGGAACAGCAAAGCCCGACTATGCGCGAACGGTCGATATTGTCACCAAAGGCGCTATCAAGCAGATGATTGTTCCGGCGTTAATCCCCGTTATTGCGCCAGTATTAGTTGGGTGGCTCTTAGGTCCCGTCGCGCTTGGCGGGCTTCTCGTTGGAAGTATTATTACTGGTATTTTTGTAGCAGTTTCGATGACAACTGGTGGCGCTGCTTGGGATAATGCAAAGAAGTATATTGAGGAAGGTAATCATGGCGGTAAAGGTTCACCAGCGCATCAAGCTGCGGTTACTGGTGATACAATTGGTGATCCGTACAAAGATACCGCTGGTCCAGCAATCAATCCAATGATAAAAATTCTTAATATTGTAGCGTTACTTATTATTGGGGTTATAATCTAAATATTTTTATCTCATGGCTTACGGCATTTTACGCCAGATATTTGAGCCTTCGATATCTCGGAAAATTATATCCGTGCAAGGTGAGAAAAATCTTCCTGCCGCAGCGCCGTTTATTGTTGCAACAAACCACGTCGGGTTTATGGATGGTCCGGCGATGGTTATTTATCTTTTTAAACGTTATCGTCAGACAATTTATTTCCCAACTCATCATTTTTTCTGGAAGCTTCTTGGAGGCCGATTGGCACAAAGATGGCTTGGTATGATACCAATTCGGTTCGAAAGAAAGAAACATGCTCTTGATGAAGCGATTCGTATAGTACGCAAAGGCGAGATTGTCGGCATCTTCCCTGAAGGAACCAGAAATACCAATGAGCACGAGTTGCTAAAAGGAAAAACAGGCGCCGTGCGACTTGCACTTGCTACTGGGGTGCCATTGATTCCTATTGGAATACGTAATACCACGGGTTATAGTGGGTTCGAAGCACTCAAAAGTTTTTTTAAAAAGAAAACAAATTTTTCGATTACGATCGGTCAAGCAGTAAATTTATCAGAGTTCCATAATAAACCTATTGACAAGCCACTTCTTACTGCAGCAACGTCCAAACTCATGAATTCCATAGCTGTTCTCTGCGGGAAGGAGTATCCATACTACTAACCAATGGTTTATCCTGTTACAAAAAAAACGTTATTCGTCTTTTGCCGGTTTTTTATTAAAAAAACTATTGGAATTGAACATATTCCTACACAAGGACCTTATCTGATTGCTTGTAAACATATGGGTCCTTTGGACGGATTGTTTATCGCTGCTGAGGTGATTCCGAAGATAAACCAAAAAATTTATTTCGTAGCTAATATTGCAAAATGGGGATGGTTTTGGGAAAAGGTTATTGCAGAGCGATGGGCTGGTTCAATCCCCTTTTATCATGACAATCCAAAAATCTGTTTAGATATCGCCCAAGATTATTTGAAGAAAGGCAGAGTTGTCGGTATTTTTCCGGAGGGAGTGTTGCAGGAATATGACCCAAAGAAGAATAGGGCAAAAACCGGTATTGCGCGTTTAGCGCTGTGGAGCCATGTGCCGATCGTACCGATCGGGTTAGTCCACGATATTACTGTACGCCCTGACCTGCCAAAATATATTCGTCGGCGACAGGCAATGAAAAATCTTTTATTAAACCCTCATTCGCTGGAAATACATATTGGAAAGCCATTCGAGCTAACAGACTTTTACCATCAGGAAATTGATAAAGAGCTCCTCTATGAAGCGACACACTATATTATGCAACGTATTAATAAATTAACGAATATACAGCGCCTTAATAATTAACGTTCAAGCATTATGGAATGGTCAAAAATTTCACAATTACCATACGAGGAAATAAAAGAGCGTCAAAATAAACTATTAGAAAATTTTATGCAGCACGAGCTGCCATACTCGCCTTTTTATAGGAAACTATTTGAAGACCACGGGATTAAGTTTTCAGATATCAGGACAACGGATGATCTCCAAAAGGTTCCATTTACGACTAAGGCTGATATCGCGCCAACTAAGGAAGATTCCGCCAAGTCGCGAGGATTTATTTTGGCGCCAGATGAGAAATTGATCAAGAAATACGCCAGTAAAGCAAAGCTTGGACGTATCATATGGGGGAAAATTACACAGCAAGATGTTAAAAAGGAACTTGAATGGGAATACAAGCCGATTCATATGCATTTCACGACAGGCAGGAGCGCGATGCCGATGCCGTTTGTTTATTCTGCGCGTGATATCGAGGTGATCCGTGAAGCTGGTGAGCGCTTACTTAATACAGCAAAGGTGTCACGAGATTTGGTAGCAATAAACGCGTTTCCTTAAGCGCCGCATCTCGCCTTTTGGCAAGTGTA
>CAZBNI010000069.1:0-5542 GCA_964493105.1 uncultured Gammaproteobacteria bacterium | reverse complement strand
ACTTAGTAAAGTCTTTTTGTACTCTTTTATCAAGTTCTGCAAAACTTAAAGCCGGCTTATAATCAATATGTAATTCTACTTCACTAGTTTTTAATAACTGGCCAATTTTTTTACTCATCTCGATTATGATCGGACCGCTAATTCCATTGCCAGTAAAAATTGCTTCGCCGAATTCTGATTTAGCTTTTTTTCTCTTTACATAAATGCTAATGGCAACATTTTTCAAACTCAAGCCTTCCAATGCTTTTATCCAGCGTTCTTTAACAATGACCGGCACTAAGGCTTGCTCCAAGGGCGTAATCATATGACCCATTTTCTCGAGCCACTCATACGCATCACCAGTTGAGCCGGTTTGCGGATATGCTTGGCCGCCGGTACAAAAAGCGTACGCATCTGCCTCAAATTTTTCGCCACTTTTAAGTACAATGTTTTCTATCTTTTTACCTTTGATATCTATTGATGTAACGGTAACGTTAGTTTTGATAGTAACGTTGTGTTGTTTTAAATATGTAATCAAAACCTCAATCACGGTGCCGGATTTATCACTTGCCGGAAAAACACGATTGCCTCGTTCTATCTTTGTTTTGATATTTCTTTCTTCAAAAAAATCAATAACTTCCTGCGGGCCGAATGCATGAAATGGTGAAAAAAGAAATTTTCCGTTTCTGCCGTATTTTTTAATTAACGCACGTCTATCAAACTCGGCATTGGTAATATTACATCGGCCCTTGCCGGTAATAGACAGCTTGACTCCCAATTGAGTTCTTTTTTCCAATAACAAAACACGAGCGCCATTTTCGGCTGCCCGCCCTGCCGCCATCATGCCAGCTGGCCCTCCACCTATTACAATCAGATCATATTTGTAATCCACTATTGTTAATTTATTTCCTTATTTTTTAGTTTTATTCTTCCGTGCCCTTAAAACCATGAAACGCACCGCCTTGTTCATATTGACCGGCTGTATAAAAATCTCCGGATGGCGGTTTTTAAACACCCTAAATACTTCATCAGCAAAAGCCTGGCCAACCGCTTCGACATTTTTAAAATTTAAAACGACCGTCTTGAATTTTTCCAGACCGGACACCAACCGACGGGCTTGTGAACGTGATATATATCCTGACTCAGCCGCGAACAATTTAACTATTACTTTTGTTTTGGAAAACGAAAATGTATCATCGCTATACTGACGAAATACCGCGTTTAATGATTTTTTCGTCTTTAGGGAAAGATGAAAAGTAACACGCGTTCCTTTAATTTTGTTAATACGCGTCTTAACAAAGATATCCTTAACGATGTTGTTGAACTCCAATTTTTTATCTTCACTTTGTATAATTAAAATATCAGCAACTTTTGAAGAAAAAAAGATGCCTTCACCCGAATGTGCTTCGGGCATAGTTGTCTGCTTCCCCTTCATCAAATCCTCAATCGCTTCTTCCTTGCTTTTCAATTTCCGCTGGCGCATAATATTATTGAAAATACCAATACCTTGATCAATAACTTCAAAAACTACTCGCTCTGTATTGCGCTGAATATTTATTGTAATATCCCTTGATCGCGAATGCTCTATTGCGTTATTCAGCATCTCCGTAAAACCATAATCAAGCATTGCTGCTATATTCGCCGAGACCCCCAGCCAAATGCCTGTTTCCCGTTTAAGTCTTTCGAGAACAACATCTTCGCTTAAGCGTATATTCCGCAAAACCAGGCGCTTTTTCATTATACTGCGTTTGGCATCATCAAGTCTTTTCGGCGAGGCAACCACATATTTTGCTTGATTGGCCTTGCCAATAAGCGCGATCTTTCCTTCTTGCCGAAGCTGACGAAAAAACCGGCCGACATATTCGCGCGAAAAGCCAGTGGCCTGCACAATCTCTGCAGATGTCACTTCTCCCTTTTTTTTCATTCGCCTAAGAATGCGCTCTCGTATATCCATATGTTTAGTTGACAACTTTAGTATATACCAAAAAATTAAAGTTGTCAACAAGCTGTCAACCTCTAAACATCATCTCCCCTAAAAAGCTTTTTACCAAAAACAACCGTACGGGTGAAGGTACTGGGTGGTGCAATTTGGGGAGTTACTTTTCAGGAATTAGTTTGATAATTGCTTCAATCACTTTATTAATATTGTGATAAACGTCTAAATTAGTAACATGCAGTATCTCTATTCCAAAAGACTCTATTAACTTTTGACGCTCTTTGTCGTAATGCCGAGCCTCATCACTAACGTAATGAGTTGGCCCATCTACCTCAATAGCTAAACCTAAACGAGTGCAATAAAAAATCGATGACATATCCGCCAATGCCGTATTGGCGACGAAATTTTCATCCTCGAAACTGCCTGCCTTTCAAATAACGCCAAAGGATAGTCTCGGCCGGCGGCGCAGAGCGCCGTAACCCCTGACGCCGTTTAGTCATGCTTTGTTTGTTGTATAACTTTGGCATTGCATTTATACCTCACCTCCCCAAACAGCATTAATAATGAATTCACGCTTCCTTCTGCCCCTACTCAATTGAGGAGGAGAAAAGCGTCATCACTACTATTCAACAAACTTCAGTGAGGGGTGGCTTGGCTATAAGGTTAAACAAATAAAAAACTTCCCTTGTGTAGTGGGAAGGTCTTTTTATTACTGAACTATATCCTATCTATTATTCCAGGTCAATGCTAATTCCCCACACTTCCAAGGATTTGAAAAAATATTTCTTACCCGCCAAAATCTTTTGATTTGACAGTTGGGTCTTCCAGCATTTCTATTGCATCGTCTCTAACCAAAATTGCCTGCTGATCAGTTAATAATTTTACCGGGTACATGGCCTGCTCCATTCTTGGCTTGATCATAGCTTCTATTTCCGGCGTGCAATGAGCCACGATCAAAAACGGTACCAGGTTCATGGCAATAAAATCCGTAACTCCGTGACGATCAAATTTCGCTGGTTTTTTCCAGGTGGCCACTTCAATAGTCGGGCAGGCCACATACGCTCCTGCGCTGGATCCGCAATACACTCCCCCGCGTTCAAAAAATTCACTGAGTACTTGTGTAAATCCGCTCTCACGGATGCTTTTCAAAAGATAAAAAGAATTTCCACCAATCATGTTAATGGAATCTTTATCTTTCAAGATGCCCCTCAAATCATCTGGCGTTTTTCCATCGAGATCAATTTCTACAAAATCCCAGCCCAGTTCCCGCATACGCTGTTCGTGTTTTCTGATATACGTTGTATCCGGCATGCTCTTTCCGGCTGTGGTGATATACGCCCACTTCAACTTGTTCCGTGGCTTATCGAATATTTTATACTGCCCGTCAGTAACGTATGTACCTCTTGAAGCTAAAAGTATTTTTTTCATAATCTCAGTATACCAAAAAACACCTTACTTATAAAAACGCCTTATTGCTGATACACCACGACAAGCGGCCATTTACTCTTCTCATTAAAAGGTATTTCGCATCCAGGCGCTTCCGCCAAAGCTCGAATCTGTTTATTCTCCATTGCTTTCCTCCTCACAAAAAAAACTTCAGCGTCATATTTATCCTCGATAAAATTCTTTATTCGATACGCAAGATTTATGGAATCGTCGCGGAACGGCCTGCCATCTGGCTCTTTTTCTAATTCCGGAATAGTATAATCATCTTCAACAAAAATTATAAAATCAAAATCTGAAAATAAGCTGCCTCGAAATCCCGGAGGATCATATTGCCCAAAGTCGTGCTTCAGTGACGAGCCTATCAAATATATTTTAATAATTTTTTTATTCGGCAAAAACTCCTCCTTAATTTTCTCAATCGCTTTATTTCTAAGGAGTTTAACCCTTTTTTCCCGATAAATTTTCTTATTCGGCCTGTCATTCATAGTTACATGGTACCAAAAAATAACTTACTTATAAAGATGTCTTGTGACAGGATTTTAGGAAATTTTTATGAAGTAACTGAAAAATTCATCAAAAATGTCAAATACAAAATTATCGCCATATATAGCTCTTAATTTCCTGGCTTTAAGACAACTCAACAATTTCATGTCCTTGCCCTCCCAGAGCGTAAACTTCCGTTGCTTATCCGCGAGCGACAAAATAAATATATTCCGAATAATTGTACGAATTAATTTTTTTGTGATATACTTTTGGTTACTTTCAATATAGTACAAAAAATGCTGTTTTTACATATGGAGGTTCAGCATGGTATTACCTATACGAAGCATTGAATTTAAGATCAATGTGGGCGATCGCCGTGGCGTAGTTTCACCGTTCGGCGTGAAATGGATACCAATCACTTATGAAACGGAAAAGCTCATACGCTCCAAGAAATTCGCCAGTGGCCAAGTTCTTCTCAGGGCAACGCATACGACTGCGGCCGTATTGGTTCAGGAATATGAAAAATGCCTTTTGCGGGATATTGCGGAGCACCTTAATGATTTTGCGCCATTGCAGTGTAAGTGGCAACACGATGACTTTCCAAATGGAAAACGGGTTGCCAACTTGTGTAAAGACGAGTGTCATAATGGTCATTCTCATGGAAAACGGATTCTACTGCCGACCAGCATCACACTTCCGTATGAAAACGGAAAGTTAATCCGCGGCAAATGGGAACGCATACTGCTCCTCGATTGTGATTGGAAGCCGACAAACCCGCGTACGCGGACAATTTATGTGCAGATGATGGGCGAATTCCGTTCGTAGCACAAAACGCATTTCTCATGACAACACCCTGCTTTATATCAAGGCGGGGTGTTTTTTATTTCTATGGATCGCAACCATTTTTTCCCGATAAATTTTCTTATTCGGCCTGTCATTCATAGTTACATAGTACCAAAAAATCCTAAAAACTAAATCACATACTACTGTCATTCTGAAATTCCGGAAAAATATGTTTGTCATTCCGAGCTTGCCGAGGAATCTCTTTTTTGTTGCGCATGAGAATGCCTATTGAGATGCTTCGACAGAGCTTATCCTGATGGAATCAGGGCTCAGCATGACAAGACAATAAATTACGCACTACTTACTATCTACTAACAAAAAGGGTTAGAGGGGTTCTTACTTCTTCTTTTTCGTCGCTTTTTTCTTCACTGATTTTGTCTTCACTTTTGGTGCAGTTTTCTTGGCAGCTGGTTTCTTCGGTACAAATTTTCCAGCTTCTTTTTCCACCTGAGACTTTTCCAGGACAACTCCAGGATCTAACAACGTGAGCACCCTATCAAGCTTATCGTTGAATTTTTTTAATTGCTGAGATACCTGATCATTTCCACGCCTTTCTTTATGGCCGGTATTTTTACTAAAGCACTCTTTGCAGTATATGGGCTTGCCTGAGGTGGGCTTAAAAGGCACTTCACATTTCTGGCCGCAGTTATCGCAAACCGCCTGATACATTCTACGATCGCCGCGGTCTCCTGATCTGCTTCGATCGCTTGATCTGCCTTGATTTCTGTTTCCCTTATTGCCAAAACAGTCACTACACAAAACCGGCTTTCCGCCAGACGGCCGAAATGGCACTTCGCATTTATTGCCGCACTCGCTGCACGTGGCCTGAAACATTTGTCTTTTGTGATCCATATT
>CAZBNI010000068.1:0-5596 GCA_964493105.1 uncultured Gammaproteobacteria bacterium | reverse complement strand
GTTTTCCCAATCAGCTGATTTTTGTCTTGGAAGGCATCCCGGGATCAGGTAAAACGACTCTCGCGCGAATGTTGAGTAAGGCAAAATATATCAAGACGGTTCCGCAAATCCTTCCCCATGAGCCAGAGTTTGATCAGGCAGAGAGCCAGAACTTCTATTTCAAGAGTGAAGAATTGAAGATTGAGGCGGCTCTATTGACTGATCAGCGAGTAATTCTTATGGATCGCAACTATGTAAGCACACTTGCGTTCTATTGGTCTTTTGACCAGATTCATGGAACAAAGACTTATAAGAGAGCGCTACACTGGTACCGTCGTACAATGCGTATGGGCAAGTTAGTGAAGCCGTTTACGGTGTTCTACATTGAGACACCAATTGAGTTGGGGACCGCAAGAAAAGGAAGGTCTCTAGGAAACTGCCTTGGTGACTTATGGCTAAATGAAGAATTTCTAAAGGCATTCATCTCTTATTATGATTATTTCTACTCTATAATTGAGAGAGATATTCAAGTGGTGAAGCTTTCAGGAAAAGAATCATTGAGCTCACTTAAAAGGCAAATACAGGAGTATATTCATGAAAAAGCAGAAAAGGTTTAACGTCGCATTCACAGGTGATGGTTTATTCCTGCCAATTCGTAACGGTGGCTACTACTCGATCTACCATCTTATGCAAGCGCTCAGCAAGACACGGATGGTAGAACCGACATTTGCGCATTGCTACCGAGGGTGGGAGAATCCCAAGTTATTTTGTCATCAACCATTCAATACGTTGTTTTTCAAACCAGAGGATTATTACCGCGATACAGGGATACTAAATTATGCATTTAGTATACTCAATATCCAAGCTGTACAAATTCTGAACGCGGAAGAAGTTTTAAACCTGGGAAGACGATTACAGCGAACGAAAGTTAAGGTTATTTATGAGATACCCAATATTGATTATGTGCTGTATGGACAATTGGGAATGGACGAGGAGCATGTTGGTAAGATGAAGCGGCAACAGTCTGAAGCGTGTTTTATCGCTGATCATGTTCTCTGTCGCTCAGAAAATGACAAGAGCCATCTTGTTCAAATAGGAGTGGAACATGATAAAGTTATGGTTTATAGAGGGGCGATTTATGTGAAGGGTATCCAGTTCAGACCGCGACAAAGAAAGCGTTTCCGAATCGTATTTCTTGGGCACATGTACTACCCACCTAATGAGAATGCTCTCAAGCAGATCGTGACTCATGTTCTCCCTCAACTAAAGAAGCTTGATCACCGTTATAATCTCACCGTTATTGGCATTGCCCCCCAGTCTATGGTTGAGGACTACAGCCACCGAGGAGTAGTGTTTAAGGGAGGGGTGGACAACTTGAGCGCAGAGTTGCTAAGATATGATATAGCGATTGCGCCACTGTATGAGGGTTCTGGTACACGTCTGAAAATACTCGACCACATGGCATCAGGAATGCCGATCGTCACTACTACTTTGGGAATAGCGGGTCTTAAAGAGAGTATCGCACGGTATGTGATTATTGAGGATGATATTCATCGTTACGCTAACTGCATCCATGCAATAATGCAAAACCTGACTGATTATCAGCCCTTGATGTATGAAGGTAGAAAATTCGTGGAAACGCACTACGATTGGAGTCTATGCCTTGACCCATTTCTCAACATCTATCAAACACTTCTATGACAATATCTCTCAAGGCCAAATTAATTGGAGAATGCCACAAAGCATTTTTTTATGCGCACGAGAAAGGCGGCGGTTACAGCTTTCGTTTTTATCATAGCCTCAGAGTGATGAAGTACTGTGAAAAATTTTTGCAGATGGACTTCTTCAAAAAAAGGGTTATTGATAAGGACGTACTGCTTACCGCCGCCCTTTTTCATGACATCGGAAAAGTTAAGGCGGTTAGTAAAACAGGTGAGCTTCTTTATGGTTCCCAAGCTAATAAACAGCATGATATTGTTGGTGCTCAAATTGTCTCCGAGTATGTTGACAAGTATTTTAAAAATAAAAGAGTTGTTGATAAGATCAAAAAGATTATTAGGGAACAACATAGTAGTGAGCAGTCTTCCCTTGAATCAAAAATGGTTAAAGACGCAGATCGATTTGATAACTATGGATATCTTCAAATCTGGCGTCATATAACGTATGCGCATCAAAACAGAAGAAACATAGATCAAGTGTTTGAATATTGGTTTATTGAGAATGCACGGGAATCAGCCGAGGCAGCACTAAAGAAATTCCATTATTCTATTATTCGCAAAGTTGCCAGAGATAGATTTAAAAAACTTGATTTCCTTATCAAAGAAATAAAAAAAGAGAGTGAAGGTTTAGATATTGCAAAATAGAAAAGGTGTTTATGGAGAGGTGTTTCAGAACCCAGTAAAGAGTCCGCATTGTCGGATTGACAAAGCTCTTTTTTTATAATAAGCTACATTGATTCGTTCATTAACATCTAAAAAACAATAATTCCCAGATTATAGGAGAACTACCATGACAGAGGTAATGAAGCGTGGTGGTATTCAGAAAGAGTACGAAAAAACCAGCACGACATTTACAAAAAAAGGGTTATGGCCCGAGAGATATCATAATGAGATTGCGGGTCTTTTACTCGCCTCCCAGTATGGAATCTCTGTGCCCGAAGTGATTTCCCACTCAATTGATGAGAACGGTGGTACCGTAATCATGAGACGGGTATACCGACCAAGGCTTGACCAAGTACTTTGGGGTAATGCTCAGCCAGCAGTTTTCAAGAAGATTGGGGCAATACTGGCACGTATTCACGAAATACCGTCGTCAGAAAAGGAGGCATCACTTTCATTATTTAAAAGAAGGTTTCAAGACCTTCAGATGGATATCCTGCATTTGAGTGTTTTGCGCCATGAACTTATTGATGTTGCCGCAAAAGTCATCACCACTATATCCAAAAAGATTCTCAATCAATCGAAGGTTAAATTCATACATGGAGATTTTACGATTCAAAATATGTTCGGTGGGAATGGCATTGTCGTTTATGACTGGGAGCATTCTAGCTCGGGGTCGTTGCTATACGATATAGGTGTATCTTTATCATTTATGATTTTACTCGTTACGGATGGAGGCTGGAGTTTCCAAGACTACCATGCTGGCGTTGATTGTTTTCTCGAAGGATATTCGGGAGTTAGACTCCTAAGTGATGAGGATTTGCGGCTTATCGATGGTCTTCGGTTCCTAGGGCACCGACAAGTGGCTCAGTACTACTTGTTTATTCTTGAGTATCTTGCCTTTGTGGAGGGGGTAAGCATGGTGCAAGATGTCTTCAATCAGAAGACGAGTCTTAAGCCTTCTACATTGTATAACCAACTCTGCAATTTTGGTGTTTGCTTCGATAAGAATTGGTTCTATAAAATCATTTTACCCTTAAGGCGGGAAGGTTATCGGGTGTCTACTGATTTTTGGCGATGGTTTAACCAAGAAGTCGATCAGCAAGAACAGCAAGAACAAGGGGAACAGTGATGATAACACAACTTTTTGTTGCCGCGGGAGGCAGAGGGAAACGCTTAGGAAAATATACGGCTAAGAGCCCAAAATCTCTCATCGAGGTTGCAGGGAGACCTATCATCGACCATATTATTACAGTAGCGATGGACGTAAAGATAGATCAGATCGTCGTAGGAGTTGACGCGGGAAAACGAGAACTTGTAAGACATCTCCCGCCACATGTGATTGTACGAAAGCGTTGCGTTGAGCCGTTAAGCACTTGCTTCTTTCGATCTGCTCGTGATTTACATCCAGATATTATTTGCGGCTGTAATGGCGATACGCTCTTTTGCCCAGATAGCTTAAAGCAAATTATTGACTCGCTATCCAGTGATCAAGAAGCTGCAGGTGCAGTGCTCCTGACCAACGTTGTGAAGCCGCTTACAACTTCACGCTGGACGTACTGGCGGTATCGGCTGGAAGAAGGTGTTTTAGTGGAGATGGAAGCGGTACCAGGACATGAAATCAGGACGGACTATGTCATCAGTGCCTTTCGGACTGAAGCGTTGCGGAAACTTACCGAAGGTTTTACGAAAAGCTATCGCAACTGGCGCGATATGCCCTTTGCCTGCTATTCATGGGGCTGGGATTATATACTCAGGCTGTTGGTTTGGAAAAACTTTCGAGTAATCGGAATCGTGACTGACCACCCTTATCTTAATGTGAATTATCCTCACGATATAGAAGAAGGTCAGTATTTTTTCAAGAATCCTGAATTATTCCGAAAACTACGTACTATACCGCAGGACTAAATGTGGGAACGTCAGTCGATAATCCTAAAGATATAGACGGTGTAAAGAATCGATTTCCTCATGTGTTGGCCGTAAAGGTAAAGTGGCAAAACACTAAGTACCAAACAGCTCTTTCGTTGAAAGCTAACCTTTTGGTCAATCAATTGCATTGGCATTTGAGGTTTGGCAAATTGGGGTAGGGAAGTTCTTCCAAGAGAACGCCTATCCCTTTTATTTTCCGCTAAATTATTATACTATTACGCTATATGAAGCAGATTATTTTATCATCTCACGGTTTTGAAAAGAATATCGCTTTAAAGCAACAGCTTTTCAATTTATTGCCAAGACCAGCCGGACAACTGTCAGTCGTGATTGTTACTACCGCCTCTGCCGAGTGGAAAGAAAAAAATATGCACGCGATTTCGGCAAAAAAAGCTTTTGAAGAAATGGGATTCAAAGAAGTCATTTTTTTGGATATTGAATTTGAAGATCCAAACAAACTTAAAGAATTTGATGTTATATATATAAATGGTGGCAATCCGTTTTACTTATTACATATTCTTAGGAAAACCGGTGCTGACATTATTATTAAACAATGCGCAGAAAAGACGATTCTAGTCGGTATAAGCGGCGGTGGCGTTGTGTTAGGGCCGAATATCAGTATAGTTGAATATTTCGATTCAAAACTAAACACGGTTGGTATACGTGATTTTACCGGTCTGGGTTTGACTGATATTATTATGTATCCACATTATCAGGATAATGCTGAGGAAAAGATTAAAAAGTTTGAAACGGAGCGTAATTGCCGCGTTACTCGATTAACGGATCAGCAAGCGTTGGTCTTGGTAGGGGATGTAGAGAAGTTATCTCAGTAATTAATCCTGCTATAAAGGCATAGCTAGGTTTTTTATAATACTACGCTGAAGTAAGCCAAATGAGTCAAATATGAGACACCCCTATGTACTGTCTCATTTGTCTTGTATACTGGATTTAAGCTTTAGAGATATACTGGAAGCGTGTTCTGTGGACAAAACATCACCATTGACTGAAGAAGGAAAAGACCGCGGTTCGGCGCCGATTGCTTTATCGGATTGTACGTGGTGGAATTCCCTCGGACAATCCGGGCGCAACCAGCAAATTGTACTGGAAGCGCTGTACTCGGTAGACCACGATATTTGGGATCAGAACGAACGCTGTACCTGCGATTGGGATGACTATTTGGTGCCGGTATGGAACTGTCATGTGCCGGGTGATTGGGATTACAGTAATCGTAGTAGCACTCCTGGATTTAGTGGTGAGTGTAAGCTATTTGCTAAAGAATTACTTATGAGGGCGTCGGGGGAGGCCGCTAA
>CAZBNI010000067.1:0-5652 GCA_964493105.1 uncultured Gammaproteobacteria bacterium | reverse complement strand
AATACAACCGCTTAATTTGACATTTCAATGAACAGCCAGATTCATCTATAGGACTGAGAAATCTTATCATAATCATGCTGCAAATGACCACAAATCAAGGTTTGGTTGAGACAATAACTTCCTGATATCATATTAATAATTGTTTTAATTCACTATTCAAGATTTGACACCATTTCTCATTATTTAACCCTATCAAAGAATTCCACTCAGTGGCATATCCAATTAAAATAATTATAAAAAGCCCATATTGTTCAACAGTGTTACCAAGAAATTCTTTTGCCAAAAAATTTGTACTTACCATATTATTATTGATTATTTAATTGTTTTTCTTTTTTAAAACGCCAACGTTTTTTCTCTACGTACACAATCTGCCACCAAAATTTGCCAAGGTAATATCCTCCAACTATTCCAAGAAAAGGCAGTGCGTACGCAACAATAGGATGCAATGAACAAGGCGCAAAGCCCCAGTGCATATACCAAGTAACATTTTCAAAACCGGCTATTTTTAGATATAGTAATTCAACGCCACCGTGAATAATATAGCTTAAAATGATCCCAAGGATAATGGTCAATAAGATATAAATTCTACGTTTACACTTCATTAGCCCTATTTTAGCACATATTTCGGTTTTTGACACAACTCAATCATCATTCAAAAAAAGAAGATAATCCTTGCCAATTCATCTCAGTTCATTCTCGTAACAGTTCCTAACGCTAGATAATTTAATTGTTCCCCATAAAAAATTAGTGAGATGTGAATTTGACAGGAAATTTTTTATTAGTTAGGCTAAATAAAATAATGCAATTTGAAAAAGGAGGAGGCATGGTAAAAAAAGTTCTACCAGCCAGTCCTACACTTTTCGTACAACTGCTCGGAATAAAAAGTATCGGTCAGTTTAATAAAGACGACCGCACTTATACTTGGCAAATAAATGGTCTAGACAAGAGAGCCGTTAATTATTTTCGAACGGTTCATGGCGGAGTAATAATGGGGTTGTTGGATGATGCCTGCGGAGTTACAATCTATAATTGTTATGGTGTAAATAGCGCCGTAACAAACAAAGCAGAGTCAGCTTTTTTTAAACCACTTCGACCAATTTCATCAATAACAATTACTTGTCAAATATTGGAGGAAACTGGCAATAAGATTTATTTAAACTCGCAGCTTTCTTCAAATAACCATCTTATAGCCGAGATGAACGCAGTTTGGACAAGAAGGTAGAAAGACACTATTTTCTTTAATATAAACCCGCTGTAAAAATAGCGGGTTTTTTATAAATCCATTTGTCGTCGGATCGCGCCCTAGAAAGCGTGCTCTCAGTGTTTATATCAACACGATCAAAACCATTCCCCAAGCGCATCTTCTCCAAGGTGCGCTTGTTTGTAAATTTTATGCGATCGGTTATATAGGTTTGTACGCTCGCTTGTGTTTTGGAAACAAACTTTCGTCATAGGTTTATGGCTCCACCACCCGTTTTAGCAACCAGAATCATTACAGCACATACATGTCTTCACCCACTCTCTCAAATGAGGAGGGTGAAACAATCGAGGTGCGTATATTTACCGTAGCTGGAGAGGGGTGGTGTAGCCATACAGTAACAACGTATTACAAAACCTTCCACAAATTATCGCGCAGGTAACAACTAATTTATAATTATTATGATTTATCACGAAACACGTCTAACCGAAATGGCATCGGGCTTATAGAATCTGAGGTTAGCCGCTCAAATTTAGGCATCATCCGGTGCAGAGCGTTTTGCTGTTCATTGACAAAGACTCGCCGGCTTTCTGCTTTATCATGCTCGAAGGCATTTTCTAGAGTCATGGCACCCTCCAAGCCTGGTATAGGCGCGTCATGAAGCACACAGCCGCCACTTAAATTTGCAAAGCTTAGCTCGTGATCATCCATACTGTCCGCGGTTTTCTCTCCGCCATAATAGAGTGTTGCATAGTCCATGGTATTATGGCACCCTAAAAGTACGCTGTTACTGGGGTATAGGTTATCTCCACCTAACCGCGTGGTGATTGGCCTTGTGTCATTGCACGAAAAAACAATTCTCCCGTTGGGTATTCCTGCGCCGCCTTGGCCAGCACAGCGCCCCGTTTACTCACTTTCTCGAGCGCATCAGTAATTATATCTCGAGTAAATGCATCAAAGCCGTACTGGGTGCTGTATTCATCAGCTATGCCACGCATCTTAGGCAGATCCACTGTCCCCTGCTGCCACAGGAGGTCGCTCATATCTTCACGCATCTTTCCGAGACCTACCTGCTGGTAGGACATCTTATCCTTTAGTTCTCGGGGCATTTGTTTACGTTTTTCGCGCGGGACGGCACGTAATTCCTTGAATGCGGCATTTGGATCAAATAATTCGCCGCATGCTATCGGCCGCCGAATTGTTTTGCCGGCGTAGTGCGCGACTTTGAGTAATGTTTCCATGGCATCATCCCGCAGAGCACGAAGTCGGCGGAGAACTCCCGTTTTCTCATGCGTGGTTGCTGCTTCGTCTGGCGTTAGGCCCATCGCCTGATCGATTGCTGCCACGTCCTGCTGACCACTGACCATAAGTTCGCCGACTTCATGTCGAGCTCGGTCAAGTGATTCCGTTGCAGCGGCAAGTCGTTCGATATCTTCCAGCCTTCGTTCACGCGTTTCTGTCGATTGCCCTTCTTCGTGATTGCTCTCTATCTCGACTAATAATGATGAATCAAAATCAGGAGATAGCTCATGCATCTCTTGTTCAGCTCTGGATATCATAGCGTATGCTATTAATTTTTTCTTTTCAATATGCGTGCTGTAAGAGCCTAGTATAAGGGCCTGATCAGAACGGTATGATTCTAATTGGACCAAAAAATCGTCAATCATTTTTTGTAACCGATTAAGCGCGTCTGAATCTATGTTGGAGGAATTCGAGGGCGTAGGTTTTTAATTACTAATGACGAATTCTAAATTCCAAGTAAACTCTTTTCCTTGATTTGGTGATCCTTCGCAGGCACTGAGACCCGCTCTTAGGTGGTATAACAATTGTCATTCCCACGAGTGCACCTCCCCGCCTGCCGAAGTCTCGTGCGGCGGGCAGGTCTGTGCGCGCGTTTGCATTTTTAATTGTATTCACTTCTTTATCGATTCACTTTATCAAGCACTGTTTTCATCAACTCATCACAGTCGGTAAATGCGTTCATTGCTTCAGCTGAAATGAGCTCCTCAAATGTATCTTCTTTTTGTAATAAGACTACAGGCAGTTCAGTTTTGTAATCAGGATATTTTTTATTGAACATGTCGCGATGATAAAATTGAGCCTTAAACGGTGAATTCTGCAGAAACGACTGGAACTGTTGTTTCATATTCAAACCATCATGCGTCAATTTTGTTAAATTGCACTGATAGGTTTGTGGATAAGCAGTTCGTTTGAAAAAATCAAAGGCCTGCTTAAATGGATTACTATTAGCGTTATATACGAATACAATTTTTTTGCTATTTTCCATTGAGTTTTTGAAGATATTTTTTTAATTCACTAAAAGCTTTGCCACGATGACTGATACTGTTTTTTTTGTCGTCAGTCATTTCAGCAAACGTCTTTGAATACCCATCTGGTATAAAAATTGTGTCATATGGTAATCTCAGACGATTAGTGCCTTGTGGAGCAAATGGTATTGTACCATATATTCGGCCCTTAAAAATAGTTACTTTACACTTGGGACTTACAAGCGCCACAACTGTTTCAAAGTATGCGTTGCGATTATCATACGGCAGTGAAATCATTTTTTTCAAAAGAAAATCTACCTTTTCTCTATCCGAAGTATTGTTTCCCGCCCAGCGTGATGAATGAACGCCGGGCTTACCTTCTAAAGCCTCTACGCACAGTCCTGTATCGTCTGCTACGGTCCATATATTAAGTTTATGGACAACGATACGGGCTTTTAACAAGGCATTTTCCTCAAACGTCTCTCCTGTTTCCTCAATTTCTTGAGTGAATCCTGCTTCATCAGCACTTTTGATAACAATGTTCAGATCAGCCAAAATCCGCCTCATCTCCTTAACTTTGCCTGGATTCTGAGTTGCAAATACTAATGCGTCCATATCTAAATGTTTTTCAATCCAAGTACCTGAATATCATGTTTGCGCCATTTCCTCATGGTGGTAATATCAAGTCCTCCGTTTTTTATTAATGAAGCAAGATGCACGCCGCTGACAAAATGTGGAAGTATTACATAATTTGCACCGGCGTGGTATAATTTCTCCGCTTCCCAATTTGAATATGCCGTAACGACAACAAGCGGTGCTTTTTTGTCTGATTGACGAATTATTTCCACTCTATTGAGCAATGCGAGATTGTCATCAATACTTGGTATGGTTGAAATTAATAAATCCGCGCTTTTTAGATGTATCGTGTCCTGAATATCACCATCGGTGATGTCACCAAATACAACATTATACTTCTTTTTAACCAGTTCTTTCGCAATTACCGGATCAAATTCAACAACTGTCATTTTTTGCTTACCGATCGATCTCAGAAGATGTCCGCCAAGTCGATGAGCTCCTACTAAGACAATCGAGCTCTTTGGGTTTAGAGGTATCTGAATGTCTTCGTGAGCATTTTTCCGCTCGAATATCCGAAGAAAGTGTTTCAGTTTTTTAAAAATTGCGTTGTTATGTAATATAAAATATGTCGAAATAATAAACGTAATCACCCCTACAAGCGTCACAAGAGACACTTCACTGCTCGTTATTTGATCGAGCGTCAATCCCATTGCCATCAATATAAGACTGAATTCTGAAATTTGCGCTACCGTTATACCCGCGTAAAAACTTGTTTTTCGTCGGAAACGTAAACGACCCATAATAACCATTAAAATAATTGGGTTGGCAATCAAGACAAAGAGTGAAAGTATAATTGCCGGTACGATGATTGACTGAATATCTCCGATTACAATCGTGGATCCAAGTACGATAAAAAAGATTAAGATAAAAAAATCGCGCAACGGCCGCAGTTGAGCCGCGATTTGGTATTGTTCAAGGGATCTTGCGAGCGCAATTCCCGCTAAGAAGCCGCCAATTTCTACTGAAAGCCCGATCCATTGACTGGAAACAAATGCGCTAATACCAAACGCCCATGCGATACTGGTGATAAATAGTAGTTCTGGTGAAGTAGCAAGTTTATCAAAAAGCCACGGAAAAACTTTTTTTGATAAATAGTACGTAAGACCAAATAAAAGCAAACTTTTTGCTACCGTTCCGACCAATGTCAGAATTTCTATAGAGCCGGCTGATGACTTAAGTCCTGATAAAAAAATAAGAATAAAAATTGCTACAATATCTTGGACAATTAAAAAACCAACCACAATTCTCCCATAGAGCGTCCGCAACTCGTGTTTTTCAAGTAATAACTTAACAACTACAATGGTACTTGAGAACGTTAAGGCAAATGCAATATAGAGTGACGGTACAACCGCAAAGCCTAAAAGTTGTGTTATTCCGAATCCGAGGAGTGCCGTAATGACTATTTGACCGACACCTGTGAGTAGCGCAGCTTTCCCGATGCTTTTCATCGTGTCAAATCTCATCTCCAAGCCAATAAGAAACAACAAAAGTGTAATACCAAATGTTGCCATGATATCAAGCGTATGTCGGCTTCCTTCACCAATGGCACTG
>CAZBNI010000066.1:0-5667 GCA_964493105.1 uncultured Gammaproteobacteria bacterium | reverse complement strand
GTACCAACAAGCTGTAGTAGATACAATGGCAGGAAAATACTTACAACACCGCCAGTCGCGTGCACAATCAATGTAATCACCACCATATCCAGAAAAATTCCGATATACGGCCAAAAACGTGGATAATAAATCGTGCCGTATACCAGGCTTGATGTCAGGTTAAATATAAACGCAATGGTAGCTGCGATCAAAATGCCAATGAGGTCAAAGTTAAAACCGACCTCATAACATAAAAGTGAAATCACCGATACAACGGTAATCATAATATATCGAACGGCTACAGACCAGCGCAATCGTTTTAATTTTTCTTCCTTTCCAATCCGCAAAATCTCCTGCGCTGCCATTGCTTCGTTAAACTGTTCTGCGGCTGTTTTGGAAGGAACTTCCTGTTTCTCCGCCTTAATGCTTATCTCCTGCGCTTGATCAGAGGATGTTGTAGTTTCCTTATTTCTCTCGTTTTTTTCTGGCATTTAAAAATGTCTCCTAGCCCATATTATAACATTTTTTTATTGGTCAATCAAAAGAAAAGCCCGGACGTTTTTCATCCGAGCTTTGTGGCTTTTTCGCGATCATTCAGGCGCATAGCGATGGTGCGATTGTACTGTGAAGTATCCGATGCTATAGGTGAGCAACGGAAACACGATCAGTGTTGTAATCACACCAGGCCAATACACCGCAATACCATCTCGAAAATGCACATAGAGTGCAGCCGCAAGAACCAGTCCTTCAAAAATCAGCATGAGTCTCGTGTGACTGAAGAGCAGTTTTGTTTTTCGCCAAAGTTTGAAAACACTCGACGCTTTGCAATTCTCGTTTTCCAGCTGTGCCGCCGGTATGAGGAATGCCAACGCCGCCACGATAAATGTACAACCAATAGCACAAGCTTTGGCAAACTCCCAATGTATGAACCAATATTCAAACAACATCGCCGTAAGGACAAGTACTGTCCAGTAAATCCACTTGGGCACCCTGGAAAAAAAATCCAGAATTGTGCCAAGAACGATAAACGCAATAAGAAACAATGCCAGTATGAATCCGAAAATGCTGGAAAAATCGTCCAGCGAATCGCCCGGATCATAATAATCGTAATGTTCCACGATTACCTCCTTGTATTATTGTAAGATCTCTTTTTACAATTTATTTTCACAACCAACTTACCTTGATGACTCAAATCTGTCAACCGGCTTGCGGACGATACTGCAATGCTTCAGCAATATGATCAGGCTTAATCATTTGTCGCGATTCCAAATCCGCAATCGTACGTGCAACTTTAATAATGCGGTGATACGCGCGTGCAGATAAAAAGAATTTATTAACCGCGTCCTTGAGTAATTCACTTGCAGTCTGCTCAAGCGGACAAAATAAATCAATGTGCCGAATAGACATTTCGGTATTATTGGAGATCCTCTTTTGAATAAAACGTCGCGACTGCAAAGTACGAGCATGTTCAACACGCTTCTGAATCGTACATGAGCGTTCACCTGTTGCTGCTGCTGCGATCTTGTCATATTCCAATCGTGGTACGGCGATGTGTATATCGATTCTATCAAGCAGTGGGCCTGAAATTTTTTTCTGATAATTGATAATTGTATGAGGGGAGCACGTACACTCTTGACGTGGATCATTATAATATCCACATGGACATGGATTTCTCGCAGCAATAAGTGTAAATCGCGCTGGAAATTGCACTGAACCAGCAGCTCGCGCCACCGTAATCACCCCGTCCTCAAGCGGTTGGCGCAGACTTTCTAATACAGCCCTTGGAAATTCTGCAAACTCATCAAGAAACAGTATACCCCGATGTGCCAATGATATCTCCCCAGGCTTTGGAAAGCTACCGCCGCCAACTAATGCCACCGAAGAAGTTGTATGATGTGGCGCACGAACAGGCCGCTCCGAAATAACTGACGTTGTGCCTGAAAGTTGGCCTGCTACCGAGTAAATTTTGGTAACTTCTAGTGATTCTTCAAACGTCATCGATGGTAAAATCGTAGCCATTGTCCGGGCAAGTAACGTTTTACCGGAACCAGGTGGGCCTGTCATCAGGATGTTATGTCCACCGGCAGCCGCGATTTCCAATGCGCGCTTTGCCTGTTCCTGTCCACGCACATGCAACATATCATTGTAGTGTTCAGCTGGTTCTGTGTTTTGTCGCGTGCGCCGTACATGGGGATTAATGCTCTGCTTTTTTTCGAGATGAAGTATTAATTGGAATAAACTTTCTACTGGATAAATATGAACACCCTTTACTAACGATGCTTCTGCTGCATTGTGTTTCGGTAAAAATACTTCTTGTATCTTTTTTTTGCGTGCAGCGATCGCAATGGAAAGCACGCCGTTTACCGGACGCAAGGTGCCATCCAACGACAACTCACCAATAAATATTGCCTTGTCAACATCATATTTCTTTTTCAAAACCCCACGTGCTAATAAAATAGCAACTGCAATCGGCAAATCATAGCCAGACCCTTCCTTGCGTAAATGCGCCGGTGCGAGATTAACCGTGACAACGCTCGGAGGAAAATCAAAACCACTGTTCCGTATTCCCGAACGCACACGCTCTTTTGCTTCCTGCACCGCCGTATCAGGAAGCCCTACGATAAATGTTTTTGGCAGGCCGCGTGAGATATCCGCCTCAACCTCGACCAGGCTTGCGTCCAGTCCTACGACCGCCGCTGATAATACTTTTGCTGACATAGTATTGCGTATTGCTAATAGCTTATTGGGTGTTGCGAAGACTATTTCTAAAACCAGTGGTTCTCCTAATAAGTTTTTCGGCTTCTACATATAAAATTCTGAATTGTTCAGTATTGATATAATTCCTATTTCTCGCAATATGTAATTCCGAAATAATTTCCGCAATTGAACGAATACTATAATTTAGAAATTGTCTAAATGCTTTTACACTCTCGTTCGCAGAACCTTCGGCAATATTAGCTGAAACTGAAATTGCTGCCCGTCGAAGCTGATTTGTTAGTGTAAACATTTCACCTTTTGGGAACTTACTAGTAATAATATATATTTTATCCACAAAAACCGCTGCTTCTTTCCAAATATCCAATGTCTCAAATCTAAACATAATGTTACAAACTATATGCTATTAGCTATTGGCCATACGCCATTAGCCAGCACAAATAAAACCTCTCCATCAATAATTGGGAAAGGTTTTTATATAATTCTTCTCGTGCTGTTAGTATGCACTAACTGCTATAATCCGTCAAGCTGCTTGACAATATGCTGATTAGGGCATTATATAAAGATGTCTACATACTACATCATAAAATCATAAACCGTACTAACGTACTAAAAAAAGTACCTACAAATCACCTTGTCTTCAAGGAGGAAGTCATGGAAGAAATTCAAACCAAAATCTACAAATTAGGTATGCCTACAGATGGGACACACCACCTTATCCTTATATGCATTAACTGCAAAGAGGAATTTGTCTGGGACAGTAGCGCACAAAAGTACTTTCAGGAGAAAGGATACAGAGATGCTCCAAAACGCTGTAAATCCTGCCACACAAAATACAAAAAAGAACAGCGTGCTGCTATTCAAACAGGCCAGGTTAATCAGTTTCACTCAAACCATCCGCACTAATTTTCCAGTACTTACCGGGGAAATGAACTATGATTTTTCAAAATCATGCCTCAACATAAAAGTCGCTTTTATTAAAAATATTTTGAAGCGGCTTTTTTTATTATTAACAACTTTTTAATTACAATATTTCTATTTTCTTCACTTCCCGATACTTGCCAATCGGGATGTTACTTACGCTCATTTTTTCTTCACGAATTCTTTTTAATATAATAATCTTTCGCCCGACTGTATCAAACATCCTTCGTATCTGGCGCTTCCATCCCTGATGCAACACCAATCGGTATTTGGTTTTGCTTACATACTCCAGTGAGTCAGCTTGTGCAATGCCTTCTTCCAACAGTACGCCTTTTCGCAATCGAATGATATCCCGACCCTCTAATCGCTCGTCCAACACAATTTCATATTCTTTTTCGTGTTTATATTTTGGATGCGTCAGTTGATAAATAAAATCACCATCGTTCGACAACAACACCAGTCCCTCTGAATCTTTATCAAGCCGACCAGCAATTTTTAGGTTATAATATTCTCGTGGCAATAACTGAAAAATGGTATTCTCATTTTCAAACCGCGCATGAGTACACACGTACCCGCGCGGTTTATGCAGGGCAATATATACCTTAGTTTCACGTGGAACACACTTCTTTCCGCCAACAACAACGATATCATTATCAGAATCAACCGTCGTTGCGAGTTTGATCACTTTTTTTCCATTGATAAAAACCTTACCCTGCGTAATAAGGTCATCTGCTTTTCTTCGCGACGCTATGCCACATGATGCTATGTATTTATTCAATCTCATACAACCAGTATAGCCCGGCTCTCCCTTCCCGCCAAACCTGCAGGGCAGGCGGGTGTAAATGGGCAATAAAATAACGGGCTGCCTGCAATAGACAACCCGTTTTAATCATTATCCCTAACGAGCTTTAGAACCTTCTTGCTCCATATCTTGGTGTCTGGTTTTTTCTTATTAATGCGTTTGTACCACTCAACAATCTCATCTTGATAGTACTGGCATTCTGCATAGCGAATTGCTTCATTAATGTGAAACTGTGAAAACGTCAGAAAACGCTGCTTTGTATGTTCTTCGCCCTTTTCAACGCGCCAGTAATAATACTTGGCCCATAAAAGTTCAAGAAAAAACTTTGCCCCTTCATCAGAACGGTCAAGGCCAAAGTCAAGATACCGCAAATCATCACGGGCAATACTCAGTAATTTGGGAATGTTATCTGCTGCCTCGATCGCTGCGCTAATCCTCAAAAACGGTATAATCCCATTGAGCGAATCTTGCTCACGTGCATATGAGAGGCTATCAAGCGCTTGCACTATCGTGTCTATTGGGTGTTTGGTGAACTTCGACCACCACCCCCAATCACGAACCTCCATAATCTTTGAAACATTCCAGTAAGCATCAACAAGCGCAGTTGAGTCTCCGGCCCTAAAGGCTTTTATGAGTTGCTGGGCCTCCTTCCGATAATCCTTATAACCCTCATAGTCTTTAAGAAAGGCAAGGTTAATTAGGAGCTTTATCCGCGTAAGCGTATCAGCAGAATCGACCTGCTCAAGCCGGCGCAAAGCTTCATCTCGAAAAAGGAAGTGGTCTGCTATAGTAGCAGAACTCGTTTCAATTGCGGTAATCATAGCAAAAAAGATTACCGCGTGAACAAATAGACGTTGCATGATATTCTCCTTTACAAATGTGAATGAGCGTTACTACAGGGTACCAAAAGAATATTATTATGACAAATATAAAAAGCTCCGCCTTCCATAAGGAGGGTGGAGCTATACACTTTGCTGGTATTGTTATTGGGTGTGCCATACGGCAATTATGCCACGAATACTCCTATAGAGTAGCGGCAGAAGCGTAGATCCCAATATGACAATTATGCAAAGTTCGATCAGTTGGTATACATGTGCTGGACGCCAGTATTCACAGATTCCGATAGCAAGACATGCGGCGATCAGTGCTACAAAAAACAGAGTCCGGGTCAAAGGCTTATGATTGATCACCTCATACCCTCGACTTCCCATATATGTTCGGAGCCACGATGAGAGCAGATACGCAACCAT
>CAZBNI010000065.1:0-5668 GCA_964493105.1 uncultured Gammaproteobacteria bacterium | reverse complement strand
GAAATGAAGTTGAGTTTTCCCGTGGATTTACTGACTTACAAACACTCGTATACCAGGATATCCTGAATGGTGGCGGATATGGCCTAGAGGACACACGACCTTCCATTGAACTAGCACACTCAATAAGAAATGCTAATCCTGTCGATATTGATAGTACGGCGCATCCACTTGCCAAGACAATTATAAACTAATAGGTGACTATGAATATTTGCATCTTTGAAGACAATAAAGCTAATAATTTTTACCCTTTGTCATTGACAAAACCTGTATTTGATTTGTTGTGCGGTACTACTACGTTTGAAAAAAGAATTTTTTCATTTACTCCTAAAGCGTCCAAATACTTTTATTGCCGTCCGTACCTGCATCCTCTATTAAAGCAACAAAAAAGAAAGCTTTTACAAAAACCGACATCCTTGGCCTCATGCCTGTTCATCAATGGCCGCGTAGCCATGACGCCAGCATTAATGAAAAAAATCAGTACTGCAAAATCTGATAAGCTCTTTTATCATAAAAAAACACTCATTGCCGCTTTTTTAACCAAAGATAACCTAAATTTGATCACGGCTGATTCTGAACTTACTTTAAAAACAAACCGGCTGCCAAAAATCCAAGTAAATGCGATCCTTCCAAATTTCATATGGGAACTGGTCAACATAAACGCCAAACAAATAAGACTTGATGCAAAAGATTTTTTCGAACTAGGATCCATACAGGGGAAGCTATATGAAAACGTTACGTTATTAAATAAAAAAAATATTTTCATTCACCAGACCGTAAGAATAAAACCCGGTGTAGTAATTGACGCGGAAAAAGGACCAGTCATTATTGATCAAGGCTGTACCATACTGCCAAATACGACAATTATTGGCCCTGTTTATATAGGAAGTAAATCAACAATCAACGCGGGTGCAAAAATTTTGTCAGACACAAGTATTGGGCCGGTTTCAAAAATCGGCGGCGAAATCGCAGAATCGATCATCCTAGGATATTCAAATAAACAACACGATGGATTTCTTGGACACTCTTATCTCGGCTCATGGTGTAACCTGGGTGCTAATACCAACAATAGTGATCTAAAAAATAATTACGGAAATATTGATATAATCCTCGATGGTGTAAAAATTAATTCCAAACAGCAATTTGCTGGATTGTATATGGGTGACCATAGCAAAACTGGAATTAATACATCTTTTAATACCGGGACAACTGTTGGTGTTGGATGCAATATCTTTGGATCTGGATTGCCGCAAAAGTTTATCCCCTCTTTTATGTGGATTAATCCAGCCGAAAAACCGCAGATTCATGTGTTTGATAAGTTTGTGAAAACCGCTTCACAAGCCATGAAGCGCAGATCAGTATTGTATTCAGCAGCTGATAAAAGAATTCATTCGTATATTTTCCGAATACGGCATAAGTAACCAAAAATAAAACGTTTTTATGAAAACAAAGATCGCATCAATCGTTGGCGCACGACCACAATTTATCAAGCTCGCACCTCTCTCAAAACAGCTCAAGACAAAATATAATGAAATTATAATTCATACCGGTCAACATTACGATAGAGCAATGTCGGCTTCTTTTTTTGATAAGCTTAACATCCCAATGCCTAACTACAATCTAAACATTGGATCAGGAACGCATGGCGAACAAACAGGTAAAATGCTCGTCGAACTGGAAAAAACACTGTACCAACTCAAGCCTAAATTAGTCATTGTGTTTGGTGATACGAATTCAACACTCGCAGGAGCACTCGTAGCAGCAAAAATTCACATTCCCGTCGCGCACGTAGAAGCAGGCATGCGGAGTTTTAATAAAAAAATGCCTGAAGAACTCAACAGGATTCTCGCAGATCATTTATCCGATTTATTATTTTGTTCAACAAAACAATCTACGGAGTGGCTTAAAAACGAAGGCATAACAAAAAATGTTTACCAGGCTGGTGATTTGATGATTGACGCACTTATTGAACATTCAAAAACTGCAGCGCTCAAATCCACAATCTTAAAAAAATTAAATTTAAAGCCTGAATCTTACATTCTAGCAACAGTGCATCGAGCTGAAAATACCGATTACAAAATAAACCTAAAAGGCATTGTTTTGGGTTTGATTCGATCAAAAAAGAAAATTGTGCTTCCATTGCACCCACGAACAAAAAAGCAGTTGAAAAAATTCAATTTGTTTAATACATTGCAACGAAGTAGAATTTCAATCATTCCCCCGGTAGATTATTTTGATATGCTTCAGTTGCAGAAAAACTCTTCTAAGATCATCACCGATTCTGGTGGAATACAAAAAGAGGCATACTTTTTTAAGGTGCCATGCGTCACGCTTCGTGAAGAAACTGAATGGATTGAGACAGTAAAAGACGGATGGAATAAAACGGTTGGAACAGATGCGCGCGCAATTAAAAAAAGTTTGATGGGATTCACGACATCAAAAAAACAATCCTTCAGCTATGGTAAAGGAAATTCAAGTAAAATTATCCTGAATAAAATTGAAAAGTTTTTAAAAAAATAATCTCTTCATTACACCTATTACGGTGAACTTTTTCCTGAGGGATATATTGCAAATGTACTGTCTTTTTGTTATAATATCAATCACAATGCGTTTTGTAATAAAAGCATTTTTTTATTAACCATTAAGCTAATGAAGTCTCAAGATCCAAAAACTTATTTCGCACACGAATCTTGTTATATTGATGAGCCTGTAACTATTGGAGTGGGTACAAAAATATGGCATTTTTGTCACATACTGAGTGGCGCAACGATTGGAGATAATTGTTCGCTTGGACAAAATGTAAATGTTGGCGGCAAAGCAATTATTGGCAACAATGTAAAAATCCAAAACAACGTGTCAGTATACGATGGGGTGATACTGGAAGATAATGTATTTTGCGGACCTTCCATGGTTTTTACGAATGATCTAAACCCACGATCACAATATCCAAAAAATGGCGACTATAAAAAAACATTGGTGCGTAAAGGAGCGTCAATTGGAGCTAACGCGACGATTGTATGCGGTATAACGATCGGGAAAAACGCTTTTATTGGTTCTGGCGCGGTGGTAACCAAAAATGTGCCAGACTATGCGATCGTACATGGTACTCCTGCCACTATCAAAGGATGGATTTGTGAATGCGGGGAAAAGCTGCGATTTGAAAATGAAAAAGCAACCTGTAAGAAATGTAAACGCCAATATGCAAAAAAGGACGATAAAGTAGATCAAAGTAAATGAAATTTCTTGATTTGGGAGCGCAATATCAATCATTAAAAAACGAGATTGACAAAGCAATACGTTCAACTATCGCGTCTTCTTGTTTTATCATGGGAGCCGCGGTTGCCGAACTTGAAGAAAAGATAGCAGAATATTGCGGTACAAAATATGCAATCGGCCTAAACTCCGGTTCTGACGCGCTCCTGGCGTCAATCAAAGCGCTTGATATTGGTCCAAACGACGAAGTTGTCGTGCCCTCATATACATATATCGCCAGCGTAGAGACGGTGCTGCTTGCCGGCGCAAAACCGGTATTAGTTGATATTGATCCGGCTACTTTTAATATTGATCCCGACTGTGTTGAAAGTGCGATCACGCAAAAAACAAAAGCTATGATGCCGGTTCATTTGTATGGACAACCTGCTGACATGGACCCTCTTATCGCAATCGCAAAAAAACATAACCTAAGAATTATCGAAGACACCACGCAATCAATTGGCGCTGAATTTAATGATAAAAAAGTCGGTTCATTTGGGGATACCGGCTGTATTTCTTTTTTTCCCACAAAAAATCTTGGGGCTTACGGTGATGGCGGCATGGTGGTGACAAATAATCAAAAAACTGCCGAGTATATCAAGGCATGGCGGATACATGGTCAACGAAAAAAATACTACACTGACTTTATTGGAGACAGTTCGCGGCTTGACGCGCTCCAAGCCGCGATTCTATTAGTAAAACTAAAATATCTAGACAAATGGTCGCAAAAGCGCCAAAACAATGCTGAGCTATACAATTCATTATTAAACCATAACGCGATCGTAAAACCGATAGTTGGACCAAATCGTACCCATGTGTTTCATCAATACACTATCCGAATAAAAAACAAACGTGATAAGCTTCAGCAATATCTGAAAGAGCGCGACATTCCTACTATTGTTTATTACCCTATTTCCCAACACGCGCAAAAAGCATATCATCACCTCGGGTACAAACCTGGATCACTGCCAAATTCGGAACAAGCAGCCAAAGAAGCGCTTTCGCTCCCCAACTATCCTGAAATGCCCGAGGAAGATATCCATACAGTCGCTAAAACTATCAATAACTTTTTTAAAACATGAAAGCTGTAATATTAGCGGCTGGCTTTGGCACTCGGCTATCCGCGATCATGCCAAAACCACTGACCGCGATAAAAAATGAAAAGACGATTCTCGACCTTCAGATAGAAAAATTAACTCCCCATGTTCCGATTGATGATATTTACATTGTAGTTGGATATAAAAAAGAACTTGTTATGGAAAAATTTCCAGATATGGCGTTTGTATATAATGAGAACTACGCACGGACAAATACTGGAAAAAGTCTTCTTAAAGCTGTGCAAAAAATTAATGATGATATTCTCTGGCTTAATGGCGACGTGTATTTTGATAATGACATTTTGCCTTTGCTACTTAGCCAAAAACAATCAGCTGTTCTTGTTGACAATAAACAATGCGGTGACGAAGAGGTAAAATACAGTATTGATAAAAACGGTTTTATTTCAGAAATTTCAAAAAAAGTAAAAAATCCACTTGGAGAATCACTTGGTATCAACATTATTACAAAAAAAGATCGTGCATTTTTTATCAAGGCGTTAAAAAAAATTAAAGGTAATGATTATTTTGAGCGCGCGCTGGAACTTATCATCAAAGAAAATAAAGTAAAAATTACTCCGATAAACATTGGTGATCATTACTGCCAAGAAATAGATTTCCCAGAAGATCTTGAGAATGTACAAAAACATCTTCATAATTTACAATCAAAATGAAAATTGCCGTATACGGTGTTGGTAATTTTGGCTTTGCTATCATAAAACATCTTAATAAAAAACTTAGTGCTGACAAAAACTCGGTACTTTTTGCATATGACATTGATACTAATCTTATCAAACATTTACAAAAAACAAGGCATCACCCCTACCACCATAAAAAAGTTTCAATCAATCGTAATGTGATTTTCACTCACAACCCGCAAGATATATTCAAAGACAGCGAGGTGATAATACTTGCAGTTACATCCGACGCGATAATTGAAATTCTCAACAAAAACATTCATTATCTAAATAGGAAATCAATTTTTTTGAACACAGCAAAAGCACTTGATAAACGAACCGGCAAATGTTTTTCTGAAATTGTAACTCGACTGCCACAACTCAAGAGGTTAAAATGCCCTTTTGCAGTTTTATCTGGCGGAACCATTGCGTCAGATCTTTTTGACCATGAACCGCTTGGCGTGGACATTGCTTGTAAAAATACAAAAGCGCTCAAGACGCTCAAGGATTTATTTACCTCGAATGAGCTCAATGTGTACACCACAACCGACGTACAAGGCGTGGAATACGCCGGCGCCTTCAAAAATGTCATTACAATACTTTCGGGTATCATAAACGGCTTGGGCTTTTCATATGGGTCAGAAACCC